>JAADDS010000063.1 GCA_013153845.1 Methanococci archaeon
ATAATTTTTCTACCCCCAAATAACCCCTTTTCTTTATAAACCCTATAACAAAACAATTCAGACGTATATTTAAAAAACAACAATAAATAATAAACAAAAACAAATAACTAAAATAATCAACCGTGGATTTTTAAAAATAATATTAAATAATCAAAAACTCTAAAAAAACTCCATAAATAAAAACATCGAAATATACAAAATAATAAAATAAACCACCCCTTCGAAACCCACTAAAACCAAATAAAAAACAAAAATCTCAATTAAAAACTCAAAACACAAAAAAACAAAAACAAACAACAAGATAAATAAAAAAATAGAAAAATTTTTAAGTTAATGGGATTTTAGTGCTCTACTTCCCAGAGCCATGGGAATTCATCTATATCATTAAAGTTTTTGTTTTTCATTTCTTCGTAGAGTGTTTCAGTATCTTTTCTGAAGTATTTGTTATATCCTATTAGTTGTTCGTTGTTTGCTAATTCATCTAAGGCCATTTTCAAGTATTTTTGAGCGTTATCATAATCTCCTAATTTTGCGTAAGTGCATCCAGTCATAACTGTTCCAAGGAAGTAGTAGTTTTCGTGTGCAATACTTCTGTTTGAAACATTTGGATTATCAACTAGGTATTTGAAGTCCTTTAAAGCGAGTTCGTAGTATGTTTTGTTTCCTGTGTATCTTCCGAGATAGTAGTATGCTAAGCCCCTTTCATAGTGTCCTACTGGAATATCTGCTGGATAGTCATCAGCAGGAGGAACCATCATACTTGAGAATCTTATGTTCTCTTTTAAGTGCTTTATAGCATCGTCTAAATCTCCTTTCTTCATATCTACCATTGCAATGTATCTGTTTGCCTCTCCGTAGTATGGTGAGTAGTCATCTAAATCATCAGATGTTGGGTCTGAATATTTGTTTATGATTAGGTTACAGCATTTCATAACTTCATCGTATTTTCCTAATTGGTAGGCAGAAACAGCTGTTGGCATGTATCCTAAATCCATTGTCCAACCTAATTTTGGACCGTAGTTGTCAACGAACATGTGGCATTCTTTGTTTGCAGTTTCATATGTTATTTTTGGATCGTGTAGTTCAGCCAATATAATTGCTGACCAGACAAGGTGCTCAAATGCTGGCCCTTCTGGAATTGCATATTTTACCATTGGGTTAACTTTTGGATCTGTTAACTGTGAGTAAGCATAGTATTTGTATGAGTCGTTAAATTCTCCCATTGATAAGTAGGTTCTTGCAATGTTTGCTAATAATGAAGCAGTTCCTCCTTTTCCTGAAACTCTGTATATATCATCTATTCCTTCCAATGCTTTGAAGTCAGGAGGTAAGACATACTTAACTTTATCGTTGTAGGTGTCGTAGTAGAGGTAGTTTGCTGCTCCTATCAGTTCATATCCAAGTGCAGCGTCTTGTGGATCTAAGTCCATAAACCTATGAACGCATTTCATTGCTATATCGTAGTATTTTTGCTCATCTGGAAGTCCTGCTTGAATGTATGTTTCGTTTGGATATTTGTCGTAGTGGTAGAAGTGATCTGTATTTGCATAAACGTTTGCTTTGTTATACCATGCCCATGGATAGTAAGGATCTGCCTGTATTGCCAAGTCGAAGTAGTGATCTGCTAATTTGTAAGCGGACATGTTTCCGTCAGCAATTGCCTCTCTTAATATTGGAATTCCTTCGTTCGTGTATTTTGCTGCCAAATATTCTGCTTTATATGTGGTGTATCCGTAAACTGCTAATCCGATCGCTCCGATGATACAGAGTATTCCGATAACGATCTTCGCCGTCTTATTCATTATATCCACCTTAATTAATTTTTGATTAATTTTTGTTTTTGTTCATTGGTTTTTGATAAGGTTTTATTATGCATAGTCAAATATTCGTATTTACTGTTTCTGCTCGGTAGCAACAGGAACTGTTTTTTCTAAGTTTATCATGTTCTTTAAATATCTTCCAACGATTCTTCCGATATAGTCCCCAATAAATCCTGAAACTATCGATAGGATGAATGTTATAACTAATGCTGAAACGCTGTATCTTGCAGCGAACACATCTGGGTTAAATGCCCAGAACACAGCCCAGTTTATTATAACTGCAACGGGCAATCCAACTGCTCCATTGTATCTTTCAGTTAGATAACCCATTATGATAAAGGATGTTAACCCAACGATACCGAACCATGGTGGATTTGAGACACCAAACCAAGGACTTGCTATTAGAGCGAAGCAAGCGATTAGTGTTGCAGTTAAAACACCGTAGTATTTTCCACATACCTCTTTTGCTATAACAATCCAAAGTATGTAATAGAACCCTCCAAATAGAACCATCCCCAAGAATGGGGCTCTTATATGGAACAGATTGTACCATAAACTTTCAATTGAGAATAAACTGCTGAAATATCCTATTAATGCTAAGAAATAAACTATTGCGAATTTTGTTAAGTCAGTATAAAGCTTACCATATACATTGTTTGCAGATGACATTGTTTTTCACCCCTTTTATGAAGAGTATATGTCTTTTTAGCATCTCTTTGTAGGTTGAGTTTCTTGCATCTCCGAGTGTGTCATCACTTAAATAGACGCATGGAGATTGTAATCCATCGTATCTGACGAACATACATTTTAATAAAACCCTACAGGGTGTTGTGTGTTTTAATGGGAAATACAATGGAATTTGTTTTCCATATTTTTCTTTTATTTGGTTGAAGAAGGTTTTTTCTTCTTTTGGGGTTAACCCATATTTTACATCATTATCAACATTGTAAATGTCGAATAACCTGTGGAAGACGATTCCATCAACTCCTAATTCAATAGCTTTTTCTACAATATCCTTTATTTCTTCTAAATTTTCTTTGAATACGGTTATATCAAAAAATGTGGTTATCGGAACTCCTCTCTTTTTCCTCTCTTCAAGTAGGGCCTCAATATTTTTTAAAATCTCTTCCTTTCCATCTAATGTAAATATTCCAAAGGCAATTTCATCCAATCCACTTTCCAAGACCTCGTCTAATCTCTCTCCAAGTAGTTTTCCATTAGTGCATAAACTCGCTTTGACGTTTTGCTGTTTTATGTATTTTACCATTTTAAACAGGTCTGGATGTAAAAAACACTCTCCCCATCCGTGTAAAGCAACTTCGTCGAATTCGCTTATTGGGAGTTTGGTAAAGTCCTCATAACTCATATATCCAACTCCCCTTTTCCAGTGCGTCCTCATACATATCTTGCAGTTGCTATTACAGTCATTGGTTGTTTCGACTTGCAGTATCTTAGGTTTTATCATTGATGTTAAAATCGAAAGCACGTCATCCACCGTTATGTCGCTCTATTTGATATTACTATTTTCCAAACAATCTTACATATTAATTTTATTTCCATTTCAATTATTAAACACCTGTTAATAAAAAATGAAGATAATAACAGATCCTAATTTAGGATCTGTTTAATACTGCACTTAAAGTGTCTTTGAATGCGAATAAGACAACTCCGATTATTCCTGCAAACCCTATGATCTCAGCGATCATTAAGGCCTGGGAGATCATTGTGGCTCCAACGCTTGTAGTTGCTGAAACTGGTGCACACATCGATTATCACCTCCAAAAAATTGTCCATTTTAGAGATTTATTGCTACCCCAAAAAGAAAATTATGTATTTATTCAGACATTGGGACTTTTGAGATATTTTCGACTTTTGAGCTAACAAAGCTCCATGCTGAGACCAACATTAATGCAGCTGCTCCTAAGATGTATGGAAGCATCATTCCAACACTTGGTAATGCTCCCATTGCGGTAACTGATATTGGGGTGCACATAGTTTTCACCTCCACAAAGTTTTACAATTTGTAAAGTTGACTTTATGATATATAAAAGTTTTTGTTAACATTTTTGTAGTTTTTTTAGGTTAGTATTACTTTTTGAATACGATTTTTTGAAATAATAATTATAATTATGATATTTTATTATATTAGTATGATTAATTAGGTAATATTTGAAACGTTTACTGTTTTGCAATAAAACTGCAATAAGTGAAAAATAATCTTTTATGATATTAATTGAATATCTATTTAAAAACTGGAAATAATTCATAATTTAGTCAAAAATAAAGGTTTTTTACTTGATAAAATTGCAATTTATTGTGTTTTTATTAATATCAAAGTTATGAAGGTAAGGGGTTAATAATAGGGTTGGGTAGATCACATCTTTATATTTACAATAATAAATACAAACAAAAAATTTTTAAACTGGAACTGTGCTAAAATATAAATTTAAAACATACAAAATATAGCAGTTGACTTAAATTAAAAGATAGTTGGATAATAGTTATAAGATGTGAATGAGTATGGATTATGGTGTATTGGTTGTGTTATTTTTTATTTTGGGATTGATCTTTTGTAGTTATATAATATACTGTATTATTGTGGGAGGTAAAGAAGTAAAAGAAGTATTTAAAGAGGTAAGATCCGATATTAAAGAGCCGATGATCTTTTTGATACTGATAATTGTTATTTTATATGTTGTTCAGTTATTTAATATGAGAATGTGGATGGTCTATGTTGTCATATTGGTATTTTCCCTTATTTATAATTTTATTCGAAAGAAATCATTTAAATCAAACATATTGAAATTTTTTGAGGGTATTGCTCTCTTATGTTTATTACTGATCCTCTATACATTTATATTTAGAATTTTAATATTTTTTAACATTTCAGAAACGACCTCTGCCTTTATAACTCCTCTTGTTTCCTTATCAATACTCTTTCTTATATTATTGATGGTGGATTATATAAACACGAAAAAATAAGGCAAAAAAGGTTTAGGGTAGAGAGATAGGGTAAAAAATAGATAAAAAATATAAAGATAAAAATAAAAGAAACATAAGAAAATATAATCTAAATTTATTAATAGGGGGGATGTTTAATGTATGTAAGTGATTTTATAAGATTTATTGAAGAGTTTGCCCCAAAAGAACTGGCAATTGAGGGAGATAATGTGGGACTTCAAGTTGGAGGTAATGTAGAAAAGGACTTGAATATGATTGGAGTAGCTCTTGATCCTTCTCTACATGTAATTAAAAAAGCGAAAGATTTTGAAGTGGATATTTTATTTACACATCATCCTTTGTTAAAAGACCCAATAAGGAATTTTACTGGCGTAATTTACAAAAAACTTAAAATTTTAATGGAAAATGATATTATACTTTATTCTGCACACACTAACTTAGATATATGTAGGAATGGATTAAATGATGCATTATCTTCTTTATATGGGTTGAAGGATGTTGAATATATATATGATAACGGTCTTGGAAGAGTTGGACTCTTTGAAGGTAGTTTTGAGGATTTTTTGAAAATAACAAAAACATATCTGCATGAAAATCCTGTAGTAGTTAAGAGTAGGGATGTTGATGAAAACTTCAAATTAGCTGTGCTTTCCGGCTATGGATTATCTCAATCCGCAGTGAAGTATGTTTCAGAAAAAGCAGATGTTTATCTCTCTGGAGATCTCACTCATCATTCTAAAATATTGGCTGAGGAACTTGGTTTAGTGGTTGTAGATGCTACTCATTACTCCACTGAGGTTTACGGCCTTAAAAAAATTAAAGATATGTTAATCGATAAATTGGGTGTTGAAGTTATAAGTTTAGATTTTTAATATTTGGTTTTGGAAAAATAATAATTAAACAATTCTTTCAGAGCTTCTGCCTCTTAAGGGTTTAGGAGTATAAATTCAATAGAAAATCAGATTGCTGTTTTCATCCCTTAGAGGGTTTGATTTAATTCTAAAAATTGATTTTAATATCTTTTCATCACGACTCGTGCTGATTTTAATTCATACAAAAATTCATCTGAATGTTTTTCTATTAAATTTCCATCACGAAACGTGCTTATTTTAATGCCATTCTTTGGCCGTCCAAGATGTTATTAAAAAATAATTTCCATCACGCCTCGTGCTTATTTTAATCTACTGGGAACTCAAACAAGAAAATGAAAAACTAAAAAAGTTTCCATCACGCCTCGTGCTTATTTTAATAGGACAATTTTTCTTAAATTTTATTATAATGTTTTTACTGATATTTATAGTTTTCTATACCATATTTCTACCTCCAAATAACCCCTTTTCTTTATAAACCCTATAACAAAACAATTCAAACTTCTATCTAAAAAACAACAATAAATAAAAAATAAAAACAAGAAATATAATTAATCAAACGTGGATTTTTAAAAACAACTTCAATAAATTAAAAACTCTAAAAAAACTCTATAAATAAAAACATCAAAATATCTAAAATAATAAAATAAACTACCCCTTCGAAACCCACTAAAACCAAATAAAAAATAAAAACTAAGACAAAAAACTCAAAACACAAAAAAATAAAAACAAACAACGAGAAATCAGCATCTAAACCCTTTAATTACGTATCTTAATCTATTTCCTGTTTTAATCTCATCAATCTCAACATTTAATCCAACATCCTTCATTTTTTTAATTATAAGGGCTCTCCTTTTCTCTGGTTTTTTTGGTAGCATTAGTGAAATAACTCCTTTTTTATTTAAAAAATTGATACCTTCCTCTATTATTTTTAATGAAAAAGTTTCTCCAAACTTTCCTCCCCCAATTAACTCAACATTCTTAGCTAACGCTCCCCCAAATTTTCTTCCACTTGCTACGGAGTTATCTGAATAAAAAGGAGGATAAGATATGATTAAATCAAATTTTTTATCTTTAATCTCATCAATTCCACTGATAACCCTTCCTTTGGAGTTTATAATTTCAATATTTAAGTTATTCCTTTTTATATTGTATTTGGCAAGGTTTATGAACTCTTCGTCAACCTCAGTGGCATAAATCTCTGCATTGTAATATTTTTTTATTAAGAGGGAGATAATTGCAGAATGCCCAGTCCCAATTTCTAAGACAAGCGGTTTTTTTATGTTGAGGTTTTCTAAGGTTTTAAATGTTGATTTTATAAATAAATATCTGTTTATTGGTGTTGGAATGAGGCCTTTATCGTGAAGTTCAACATCTAATCCAAACAAAACCTTTAAGATTGTCTTGTTGTATTCTATTAACGCCTCTTTATTTTTAAAGTTGATTCTAAGTTTATTTCCTTTTTTATATACATATTTTTTCAATTTTTCATTATATTTTACTGCTTCTTCAATTTTTAATCCAATCATGAATCTTTGCCACCCCTATGTTTGTATATCCATTTATATTTTATATTCTTATTTTGTCCCCCAATTTTGGAGTTATGGCGTCAAATCCATGTTCCAATGCCCAATTCCTCAAGATTGTTGCTTGAACTTCCTCTCCATGCTGTATTATAAGCAGTTCTGGGTTAACTTTTTTAATTATTTCGTGCAATTCGTCCATTCCAGCATGACATGAGAAGTTGTATAAGCAAACTTCTAAATTTGGCTTAATTTCTTCTTTTTCTATAAATAATTTTCCTGTTTCAATTAAATGTCTTCCATTTGAGTCCCTAACTTGATAGCCAGTTAATAATAGTGCATTTTTTGGATCATGCATAAATAGTTTCAAGTAGTAGAGAATTGGACCTCCATCTAACATTCCAGCTGTTGTTATAACCACTCCTCCATTTTTTGACAAATTTTCAACTGCTTTAACTCTATCCTCCGATTTTTCTATTAATTTAATGTTTTCTAATGCTTTTTCTAATTGATTAGCTTCATTTAACATATCTCTGTATTTAAGCATGAGTTTTGTAACTTCAACAGCCATCCCATCCATGTATATTGGGGCATTAATATCATAGTCATTTAGTATTAAAGCGATCTCCTGTGCTCGATCAACTGCAAACACTGGAATTAAAGCCACTCCTCCTCTAAATAAAACTTCTTTAATTTTTTGAATAAAACTCAATTCAACTGCCTTTCTATCTGGATGAATGCTGTTTCCATAGGTTGATTCTATGATTAGAACGTTTATATCATCTTTTGTATAACTTAGATCTGCTCCTTTCGTTAATCGAGTATTTCTAAGTTTTATGTCTCCTGTATAAAGAATATTTTTTCCGTTTTCGTAATTTAAAAGTATAGATGCACTTCCGGGAATATGTCCTGCACTAAATAACTCGTATGAGAAATCTTTGTAATATTTTTTTTCTTTATAACCTAAAGGGATTGTGTATCTCATTGTTTCTTTTATATCGTGATAATTGTAAGGAATTTTTCTGTTTTCGGTCTCAGATATTCTTATCATGTCTTTTAATAAAACTTTAACTAATTTTTTAGTTAATTCAGTGGTAATTATCGGCACATCTATTCTCTTACTAAAAAGTATCGGTAATGATCCAGAATGATCCAAGTGGGCGTGTGAAACAAAAACCTTGTCTATATCTTTTATGGAATTGTCTAATAGAGGATATTCTATGTCTTTTCCAAGTTTAACTCCACAATCTAATAATATTTTGCTTTTATCAGTTTTTACTTCAATACAACTCCTTCCAACTTCTAATGCTGCCCCTCTAAAAATTATCTCCATAATTTCACCAAAAATTTTATTCAAAAGTATTTTTGTGAGTTATGCTATATATAATTAAATTAAAATCAACGTGATAAAAATAACATAATAGTTATTACAAATTATTACAACTAATAATAAAAATTAAAAAAATAAATAAAAAATACCAAAAATAACATATTTAATTTTAATATTATTTAATATTATTAATATATCCTAACAGAATGAGCACATTTTTCTGCAAGTTCTCTCGCTTTTTTAGTGGATTCAGCATAAGACAAAGCAACTCCCATCCTTCTTCCAACTTTTGCATTTGGCTTTCCAAACAATCTTAACTTAGAGTTTGGCACTTTAACTGCTTCTCTTATATCATATTTTGGAGCATATTTGTTTATCTCTGCCTTAATAACATGGCTGGCTCCACATCTGAGCAGTTTAGTAGAAACATCAAAACCGAGTATTGCTCTAACGTGTATCTCAAACTCGCTCATATCTTGTGTTATCATCGTAACCATTCCAGTATCGTGAGGTCTTGGAGAAACTTCGCTAAATATTACCTCATCTCCCTTAACAAACAACTCCACACCAAAGATTCCATAACCTCCCAATGCATCAGTTATCTTTTTTGATATTTCTTTTGCTTGCTCTTTCAAACTTTGGGACATATCTTGCGGTTGCCAACTCTCGTGATAGTCCCCATCAATCTGAACATGGCCAATAGGTTCACAAAATTTGGTTCCATTGGCAGTTCTTGCAGTTAATAATGTTATTTCATAATCAAAATTTATAAATTCTTCAACTATAACTCTACTTCCAATTCCTCTCGCTCCTTCTCTTGCAATATTCCAAGCTTTTTCTATATCCTCTTCTTTTTTGATTATGCTTTGGCCTTTCCCAGAGGAGGACATTATTGGCTTAACTACACATGGGATTCCTACTTTTGCAACCTCCTCTTTTAACTCTTCCAGCGAGTTAGCAAATGCATATCTTGCAGTTTTTAATTTTAATTTTTCAGCGGCTAATCTTCTTATTAATTCCCTATTCATTGTTATTTTTGTTGCATTGGCGGTGGGAACAACGTTATATCCCATTTTTTCAGCATCTATTAAAGCATCAGTGTTTATTGCTTCAATTTCAGGGACTATGTATGTGGGTTCTTCTCTTTCAATGATCGAGATCAGTGCATCATAGTCCTTCATATCAATAACATAACTTCTATGAGCAACCTGCATAGCAGGAGCATTTTGATACCGATCTACTGCGATACATTCAATTCCCAATCTTTGAGCTTCTATAATAACCTCTTTTCCAAGTTCTCCACTACCTAATAATAAAAACTTTACACTACCTTTCAAAAGAGGAGTTCCTATCTCCATACTTCTCACCAAAAAGAGTTTTAATTCTGCATTATATTTATGCATTTTCGTTTAGTTCTATCAACATTTAGAAGATCCAAAACCTTAAAATACTTTGATTTAATTAAAGAAATGTAATGAAAATTAAAGAAAGCAAATTAAAAAAACAGTATGTGTAAAAATAACTAATATATAAAAGTAATAAAATTTAATAATTTTATGGTGAAAACATGAATTTTTACGTTTGGTTGTTTGCAATTGTTGCATTAGGATTTTCCGCTCTTGTTGGTTTAAGATTATCATTTAAAAAAGGAACTGCAAATGTTTTAGTAGGAGAATCAATAATTACCGTAGTTGCAGGAACACTGATCGTAGTTATCTCTCAAAAATACAATATTGCATTTGCCAATACAATTGCTCTGGCAATGTTTATATGTGGAATAGTGGGAGCATTCGCTTTCTGTAAGGTGATAGGTGGAGACAATGAAAAGTCAAAGGCAAAACAGCCAAATTAAAGTAGATAAATCAAATAAATTAAACAAAGAAGATATTTTTATAGTGATACCTGCATTTAACGAAGAAAAGATGATTGGAGAAACTTTAAAAAACTTAAAGAGTGAAGGATACAAGAATATTATAGTTGTAGATGATGGCTCTTCTGACAGAACATATGAGATCGCTAAAAAAGAGAATGTAATTGTTTGTAGGCATATATTAAATAGAGGGTTAGGGGGAGCTTTGGGAACGGGGATTAAATGTGCTTTAATTTACAACCCCAAGGTTATAGTAACCTTCGATGCTGACGGACAACATCATCCAAGGGATGTAGAAAAAGTTGCAAAACCAATAATTGAGCAAAATTTTGATTTTGTAATTGGGAGTAGAATGATGGATAAAAAAGAATTAAAGAATATGCCATTGGTTAAAAGAATAGGAAACTTTGGTTTAAATTTTATAACCTACCTTATGGGTGGCTATTTTGTAACAGACAGTCAGAGCGGGCTTAGGGCATTTTCTTATGAATCTGCTAAAAAGGTTATAAACGCTCTAAAAAGTGATAGATATGAGGTCTCTTCTGAATTTATAATAATTGCTAAAAAACATCGGTTAAAATTAAAAGAAGTTCCAATAAAAACAATATATACCGAATATTCAATGAGTAGGGGAACTAACGTAATAACTGGATTTAAAATACTTTTTAAGTTAATAACACAAAAGATCTTTTAAAAGAGAAAAGGAAAATAAGCAAATTATAAAAGAGATCGGCTGTTTTATTAAAAAACTTTCTATTATTATCTTTTTTGAATTATTTTATAAATTGTCAATTTTTGGTGAAATTATGTATTTGGTAAAAATAGGAGGATCATTAACCTATCATGTAAAACCACTGCTAACTACCCTCAAAACCTATGCAAAAGAAAAAAATAAAGATATTATTATTGTTCCAGGAGGAGGGGAGTTTGCTAATGTTATAAGGAAAATAGACAAAAAATTACATATATCTAACTCTCTATCTCACAAATTGGCAATAAAATCAATGGATCTTATTGGAGAGGTGTTTTCTGAAATTGGTGGAATAAAAAAATATGACAATCTATTCGATTTAAAGAGAGAGATACGAAGAGAAAATATTGCAGTATTACTTCCTTCAACCATATTGTTATCAACCGATATGGCAGAGCATAGTTGGTCAATAACCTCTGACTCATTAAGTTTATATATAGGAAAGTTATTAGATGTTAAGGAGATTATAATAGCCACTGATGTAGATGGCATCTACGACAGATTCCCAGGAGGGAAACTATTAAATACAATTAACGCAAATGAAATTAGAGGTTTAACATCCGTCGATGAGAGATTCCCCATTCTTTTAAAACAGTTTAAAATGAAAGCATACGTTGTCAATGGCAAATTCCCAGAACGTATTATTGACATTTTTGAAAGAAAAAACACCATTTGCACCAAAATAATTTAAAATGAATATATTACCAAAGAGTAAATGTATTGCTTTTTAATTCAATTATTAATAAATATAATAATAAAATCAAAAAATTAAAATTGGTGGGAAAATGAAATATGTCTGCATAAGTTGCAACGCGGAAATAGCACCAAGAGAAAAATCAACCAAATTCCCATGTCCAAACTGTGGAGAAGTTGAGATCGTAAGATGCGAAAAATGTAGAAAGTTAAATAACCCTTACAAATGTCCAAAATGTGGATTTGAGGGACCATAATTAAAAATAAAACATTAAAATTCAATTAAAAGAAATAAAATTAAAAGAAATAATCTATTAAAAAATGAGGTGAAGAGAATGGCATCCGTATTAGCAAAAATAAAAGTCATGCCTACAAGTCCAGAAGTTGATAAAGAAAAACTAAAAGAAAAAGTTAAAGAGGTCTTAGAAAAAGAAAACGTTGCAGTTAGAGGGTTATTTGATGAACCATTAGCATTCGGATTGTATGCTGTTTATGCAGTTATCGAAATGGAAGAGAGAGAAGGAGGAACTGAGCCAATAGAAAATGCTCTATCTGAAATTGACGAGGTTGAGAGCGTTGAAACCGTTGAAGTATCTCTTGCATAAATCACAAAAACCCACTCTTTTGAATTTTGGCTGGATCAGCCAAACCCTTAGATTTTAACAGAAATATAACACAATAATTAATTAGTAAATTATATATAACACTTTTAAATTTTATAACCTTACCAACTAAAAGTTATTCAAAAAACAGTTAAGCAGCAAAAAAATATAGAAAATTAAAAAAACAACTATTTGATAGCAGAGATAAATAACAACACAGATTAACATATAACACCACATACGCAATATATATACTAAAATAATATTTAACCTAATATAATCAAAAATTAGTAAAAACCTTCAATCCTTAAAGGTGATAATAATGGCTAAATTAAAATATAAAATCCAAACAAATCCAGAAAAAACTGCAAGAGCGATGGGTAGAAACGTTCCAATCTCAAGAAAACATGCAAGAGAAATATGTAGAGCAATAAATGGAATGAAATTAGATGAGGCAATAAGATTCTTAGAAGATGTAATAGAGATGAAAAGACCTGTTCTATTTAAAAGACACTGTAAGAAAGTAGGACATAGAAAAGGAAAACTCGGATGGCATGCAGGAAGATACCCAATAAAAGCATCAAGAGAAATATTAAAAATATTAAACTATGCAAGAGCAAATGCAGAATATAAAGGACTAAACACTGAAAAGTTAAGAATAAAACACATATCAACGAACAAAGGTATAACAATAAAAAGATACATGCCAAGAGCATTCGGAAGAGCAACACCCAAATTCCAAGAAACAGTTCACATACAAGTTATCTTAGAAGAATTCCACTAAAATAAATAAGAACAATATAAAATAATAAAAAACAATAACAAAAATAATTAATAATAAAGCAAATTTAAAAATATAAAAAGGTGGATAGCATGATCGAAAGAACCTTCGTTAAAGAGCACATAAAAGAGTTTTTAATAGATGAATACTTTAAAAAAGAGTTAAGTAGGGCAGGGTATAGCCACTGCTATATAAGAAAAACACCAATTGGAACTAAAATAATCATCTATGCTGAAAAACCAGGATTCGTTATCGGAAGAAGAGGAAGTAGAATTAGGGAATTAACAGAAACACTTGCGAAAGAATTTGGTGTTGAAAAACCACAAATCGATGTTAAACCAGTTGAAAATCCCGACTTAGATGCCCAAGTTGTTGCTCAAAAGGTTGCTCAATCGTTAGAGAGAGGAATGCATTTTAGAAGAGTAGGGCACACTGCTGTAAGAAGAGTAATGAACGCAGGAGCAAAAGGGGTTATTGTTATTATTTCCGGAAAGTTAACAGGAGAGAGAGCAAGAACCGAGAAATTTATGGCAGGATATATGAAACACTGTGGAGAACCAGCAGAAGAACTCGTTGATAAGGGAAGAGCAATAGCAAAAACCAAGCCGGGAGTTATAGGAGTTACAGTAAAGATCATGAGACCAGATGTCCTCTTACCAGATGAAATTATAATTAAAGATACAGAAGTTGAACATGTTGTAGAGGAAGAATAGATCTCTTAAATAAAATCTTAAAACACCACAAAATTAAATAAAAATATTTTTGGGTGAAAACAATGGCAATACTAAGAGCTGACGAGCTTAGAGGAATGTCAATTGAAGAACTGAGAGAAAAGATGGCTGACTTAAAAAGGGAATTATTAAAAGAAAGAGCAAGTAAAGCCGTTGCAGGAGCTCCTTCCAATCCTGGAAGAGTTAGAGAGATAAAAAGAACAATAGCAAGAATATTGACGATAATGAATGAAAAGAAAAGAAACCCTGCCTAAAAGAAAAATTTAAATACCTTGTCTAAATACTAAATAATTACACGAAAGGCACATAAAATACAGAGGTGCAGTAATGCCAGAAATCTGTCCAAGATGTGGATTACCAAAAGAACTATGCGTTTGTGAAGAAATTGCAAAAGAAGAACAGAAGATAAAAATATACGTTACAAAAAGAAGATTTGGTAAATTAATGACGATAGTAGAAGGATTCGACACAAGTGTTATTGATTTAAAGGAACTTGCTAAAAAATTAAAAGACATCTGTGCCTGTGGAGGAACTGTTAAAGGAGATACAATAGAACTTCAAGGAGACCACAGAAAGAGAGTTGCAGAAGAACTTGTTAAAATGGGATTCTCGCGAGATTCTATCGAAATAAGATAGTAAGTTAAGTTTTATATTTAAAGATCCATTCTTTTATTAATTAAAAAAGGGGACGCGGATGCCTTAAATCGGCACACCCCGTCCCCGCTTAAATCGGTTGGGGCAGTATGATAACTCCTAATAACATTCTAAGACATGAGTTAATTGGTTTGGATGTGGAGATCATTGATGCTAAAAATAGATCAATGATAGGGATCACAGGGAAAGTTGTTGATGAAACGCGAAATACATTAAAAATTGAAAAAAAGGATGGAAGAGAGGTAATAATTCCAAAAGACACTGCAATATTTGTATTCCACTTAAAAAACTGTAAAGTTAAAGTCGATGGAAGATTATTGGTTGGAAGGCCTGAAGATCGTCTAAAAAAGAAAAAGATAAAAATCCTTTATCCATATTAACCTTTAAAATCTTGTCTCTATTTTTGCCCCAACCGAAAAGACAGTCATTAATCAACAATCACTAAAACATGTAAAATATAAATACATGTTTTGCTAAATATTGAAGCCACTCTAAGACAATAAAATTAACCAGGAGGTAAAAACATGGTTGCAAAAAACATAGGAATAAATGTTAAAACTCCAGAAGTGGAATGCAACGACAAAAACTGTCCATTTCACGGAAACTTGCCAGTAAGAGGGCAGAGTTTCGTTGGAGTAGTAGTTAGCGACAAACCACATAACACAGTCATTATAAAAAGAGAAGTTGTAAAATACTTAAAAAAATATGAAAGATACGAAAGAAGAAGTGCAAAATTAGCAGCTCACAATCCACCATGCATACACGCAAGAGTTGGAGATATTGTAAGAGTTATGGAGTGTAGGCCAATAAGTAAAACAAAGGCCTTCGTTGTAGTTGAAAAATTGGGAAGAGCTGATGAAGTTAAAGGAGAAGAGTAAAATGAAAAATAATCCAAAAGGTGAAAAACAATGAAAGCAATTAGTTCAAAACCTGTTAGGGCTTTACCTGTTGGAGCAAGATGTATCTGTGCTGATAACACAGGAGCTAAAGAAGTTGAGATCATCGCAGTAAGAAACTACAAGGGAGTTGCAAGAAGATTACCAACAGCAAGAGTTGGAGATATGGTTATAGTAACAGTTAAAAAAGGAACTCCAGAGATGAGAAAGCAAGTTCTACCAGCAGTAGTTATTAGACAGAGAAAAGAAATCAAAAGACCTGATGGAACAAGAGTTAAGTTTGCAGATAATGCAGTTGTTATAGTAACCCCAGATGGAAACCCAAAAGGTTCAGATATTAAAGGGCCAGTTGCAAAAGAAGCAGCTGAGAGATGGCCAGGTATTGCAAGAATAGCTAAAATCATCGTATAAGCTAAAACATTAATTTCTATAAAAATTTATTAGAAAAACGTTAAAATAGGTGAAATAATGGCTTTTACTAAGTCAAAACAACCAAGAAAACAGAGAAAAGCATTATTTAACGCTCCACTACATTTGAGAAAAAAGATCATGTCAGCGATGTTATCAAAAGAGTTGAAAGAAAAGTTAGGTAAAAATGCTATCCCAGTCAGAAAGGGAGATGTTGTTAGAATAATGAGAGGAAACTTCAAAGGTTTAGAAGGGGAAGTTGTGAAAGTTGACTTAAAAAGATACAGAATTCATGTAGAAGGTGCAAATAATAAAAAACAAGATGGAAAAGAAGTCCCATATCCAATACACCCTTCAAATGTCATGATCATTAAATTGTATGATAAAGATGAAAAAAGATTCAAACATATCAAAAACGAGTAAGGTGAAAGGATGGCAAAAAAAGGTCCAAAAAGACATCTAAAAAGATTAGCAGCTCCAGTTAGATGGGAATTACCAAGAAAAGTTCACAAATTTACAGTTAGACCTCTACCCGGAGCACACCCAATGAGTGAATCACTACCTCTTCTAATAGTTGTAAGAGATCTGTTAAAATACGCTGATAACGGAAGAGAAGCAAAGAAAATCATTAAAATGGGAAAGGTCTTTGTTGACGGAAGAGTTAGGAAAGAAGAAAAGCTTCCAGTTGGATTGATGGACGTTGTTTCTCTACCTGAGGCAGATGAGAATTATAGAGTTTTGTTTGATAGAAAGGGAAGAGTTAAGTTAAAACCAACAGAAAATCCAGATGTAAAATTATGTAAAATCAAAAACAAAACAGTTGTTAAAGGAGGACATATTCAACTCAATTTACACGATGGGAGAAATGTCGTTATTAAAGTTTCAGATCCTACAAAGGCAGAAGAGGATGTTTACAAAACAGGAGATACATTATTGATCTCAATCCCAGAACAAGAAATTAAGGCACATATACCATTTGAAGTGGGCAAATTAGCTTATATCACTGGAGGAAAACACGTCGGTGATTTTGCTAAAATCGTTGAGATCGAGAAAAGAGGAATATATCCAGACATAGTTACCTTAGAAAATATGGAAGGAGAGAAGTTCAAAACAGTTAAGGACTATGTCTTCGTTGTTGGAGATGAAGAGCCAATAATCAAATTATAACCTAAATAAAACTTAGTTATAAGTTATTATATTAAAATCATCAAATTTATGAGGGAGAAACATGAGCTTTGAAGAAATGTGGGAGAAAAATCCAATGTTAAAGCCGAGAATTGGAAAAGTGGTTGTTAATTTCGGAGTTGGAGAAAGTGGAGATCGATTAACAAAAGGAGCTCAGGTTATTGAAGAGCTGACAGGACAAAAACCAATAAGAACAAGAGCTAAACAAACGAATCCATCCTTTGGAATTAGAAAAAAACTACCAATAGGGTTGAAAGTTACTCTAAGAGGAAAAAAGGCAGAGGACTTTTTAAAGAAAGCATTTGAGGCATTTCAAAAAGAAGGTAAAACACTTTACGATTATTCATTTGATGATTATGGGAACTTTTCATTTGGAATCCACGAGCATATTGACTTCCCAGGACAGAAGTATGATCCTATGATCGGTATTTTTGGTATGGACGTTTGTGTTACCTTAGAAAGGCCAGGATTTAGAGTTTTCAGAAAGAAAAGATGTAGGTCAAAGATTCCAAGAAGACATCGACTAACAAGAGAAGAGGCAATTGAATTTATAGAGAAAAACTATGGAATTAAAGTTGAAAGATTGTTATTAGAGGAAGAGGAAGAAACACAATAAAAAGGTGATATGATGGCAAAAAAACCATGGAAAAAGAAGTATGGATACGGAATTAGACCATGCCAAAGATGCGGGCACGTTGGGCCAGGATTAATTAGAAAATACGGATTAAATTTGTGTAGACAGTGTTTTAGAGAAATAGCTCACAAGTTAGGATTTAAAAAATTGGACTAAACACTAAAAAACTTTTATCAAAACATTAAAACACTAAAATACAAATATTAAGTATTAAAAATTCTTAATGGAGGGAAAACATGAGTTTAATGGACCCACTGGCAAACGCGTTAAACCATATCTCTAACTGTGAGAGAGTGGGTAAAAAGGTAGTTTATATAAAACCTGCCTCTAAATTAATCGGAAGAGTTTTGAAAGTGATGCAAGATAACGGCTACATAGGAGAGTTTGAATTTATAGAAGATGGAAGAGCAGGGATTTTCAAAGTTGAATTAGTAGGAAAGATAAACAAGTGTGGAGCTATAAAACCAAGATTTCCAGTTAAAAAATTTGGTTATGAGAAGTTTGAAAAAAGATACTTACCAGCAAGGGACTTCGGTTTACTGATCGTTTCCACAACACAGGGAGTCATGAGCCATGAAGATGCAAAAAAGAAGGGATTAGGAGGAAGATTATTGGCTTACGTATATTAATCTCGTTGATCTGACTTATTAGTCCTAAACTACTCTTACTTAAATCCAATAAATCAATGAAAAATGTAAAAAATAAATGTAAACCAAAACACGGTTAGAAAACTTAAATCTTTGAGGTGAGTTTATGCCAGTTGCCGCCTATATTGAGGAGAGAATAAAGATCCCCGAAAATGTTCAAATCGAAGTAAACGAGAACAATGAAGTTATAGTAAAAAGTGGTGGGAAAGAACTAAAAAGAAAATTTGAACATTCCAATGTGAAAATTAAAAAAGAAGGGGATGAAGTAGTTATCTTCTGTGAATATCCAAGAAGAAAAGATAAGGCAATGATTGGAACGATAAGAGCACACATTAACAATATGATAAAAGGAGTTACAGAGGGCTTTACATACAAGTTAAAGATTAGATATGCCCACTTCCCAATGAAAGTTAGTGTTAAAGGAGATGAAGTTATTATTGAGAACTTCTTAGGAGAAAAACACCCAAGAAAAGCAAAAATAATGGAAGGAGTTAAAGTTAAAGTTAGTGGAGAAGATGTTATTGTTAGTGGGATAGACAAAGAAAAAGTAGGACAGACCGCTGCAAACATTGAACAGGCAACAAGAATCAAAGGAAGAGATCCAAGGGTCTTCCAAGACGGAATCTACATTGTAGAGAAAGCAGGAAAAGTTATCTAAAAATTTAATAAAAACAGTTTGAAATAACTATTAAAAATTAATATAAATTAAATCTCGATAATACAAATTCAGTTGAGGGAGAACCATGAACAGATTGTTAAGGTTAAGGTTCAAGTTAAAGATGAAAAAACCTGACTTTATAAGACAAGAAGCCCACAGACATAAAAGATTAGGAGAAAAGTGGAGAAAACCAAAAGGAAGACACAGCAAGATGAGATTAAAGTGGAAAGAAAAACCTGCTATTGTAGAAGTTGGATACAGAAGTCCAAAGGCAGTTAGGGGCTTACACCCCTGTGGTTTAGAGGATGTATTAGTTTACAATGTAAAGGACTTAGAGAAATTAAATCCTGAAACACAGGGAGCAAGAATTGCTTCAACCGTTGGTAAAAGGAAAAAAATTGAAATAATTAAAAAGGCAAGAGACCTCGGAATAAAGATATTAAATATCTCACAGGAAAAACAAGAAGAGCTTTTAAACTCATTAGAAAAGGAAGAATAATATGTGTATGTTTTAATTTGAATAAGCTTAAAATCCTTATTAGTTTTTACAATAACAAGGTGATATTATGGATGTATCTGTTCAGAGGAGAATGGCATCTGAACTCCTAAAATGTGGAATCGAGAGAGTATGGATTGATCCTGAACAGTTAGATAGAGTAAAAATGGCAATGTCAAAAGATGATATAAGGGTTTTAATTAAAGAAGGAGTTATTAAGAAAAAGCAAAAAAAAGGAATTAGTAGTGCGAGAGTTAAAAAATTGAAAGAGCAAAGAAAAAAGGGTAGAAGGAGAGGACCTGGTTCAAGAAGAGGAGCTGCTGGTGCAAGAACTCCACCAAAAGAAAAATGGATGTCAACAATTAGAGCTTTAAGAAAAACATTAAAACAATTAAGAGATGAAGGAAAGATTGATAGAACTGTTTATAGAAAACTTTACAGAATGGCAAAAGGAGGAGCATTCAGAAGCAGAGGCCACCTCTTCCTATACATGAAAGAACACGAACTTTTAAAATAAATTTTAAATAAAATGATTTAAATTATCAAAATTTCATTAAAGGTGAGGAAACATGGCAAAAGGTCCAATATATAGGGTCAAATTTAGAAGAAGAAGAGAAGCAAAAACTGATTATAGAAGAAGATTAAGATTACTCCTATCAAAAAAACCAAGATTAGTGGCAAGAAAATCATTAAATCACTGTATAGCTCAAATTGTATTGTATGATGAAAAAGGAGATAAAACTGTTGTCTCCGCTCATTCAAGAGAACTTATAAAACTCGGATACAAAGGACACACTGGAAACTTACCTTCTGCTTATCTAACCGGATACTTACTTGGAAAAAAGGCATTAGCAAATGGATACACTGAGGCAGTTTTAGATATTGGATTACATAGGGCTACGAAAGGAAATGCAATCTTTGCAATATTAAAAGGAGCCATAGATGCAGGATTAGAAATTCCTCATGGAGATGAATCCCTACCACCAGAAGATAGGATAAGAGGAGAACACATAAAGGCATATGCTGAACTCCTAAAAGAAGAAGACGAAGAAAGATACAAAAAACAATTTTCAAAGTATTTAGAAAAAGGATTAGAGCCAGAAAAATTGCCAGAACACTTCGATGAAATAAAGGCAAAAATTGATAGTATGTTTTAAGGTGAGACAATGAGATTCAACATAGAAGAGTGGGAACCAAAAACCACCATTGGAAGAATGGTTAAAGAAGGTCAAATAACAGATATTGACTATATATTAGATAACAACTTACCAATATTAGAACCAGAAATAGTAGATGCATTATTACCCGACTTAGAAGAGAAAGTTTTAGATGTTAAATTAGTCCAAAGAATGCACAAATCAGGTAGAAGAGCAAGATTTAGAGCTACTGTTGTTGTTGGAAACAAGAACGGATACGTTGGAGTTGGAAAAGGTAAAGCGAAAGAAGTTGGACCAGCAATAAGAAAGGCAATAGCTCAGGCAAAGAAAAATATTATTAGGGTTAAAAGAGGTTGTGGTTCTTGGGAGTGTGGTTGTGGAACACCCCACTCAATTCCATATAAGGGCTATGGAAAGTGTGGAAGTACTGCGATAGAAATATTGCCTGCTCCGAAGGGAGTTGGTTTAGTTGCTGGAGATGTTGCGAAGGCAGTTCTTGGCTTAGCCGGAATTAAAGACGTTTGGACGAAAACATTTGGAGAGACAAGAACAACATACAACTTTGCAATGGCCACATTTGAGGCATTAAAGAGTTTGAACTTTACGAGAGTTATGGAAAAACACAAAGAGAAATTAGGAGTTCTCGAAGGAAGAGTTTTATAATTCTGCAATTAATATTTTGTTTTTTACAAAAGAGAGGATTTTACGTTGGGTGTTATTTTAACATTATATAAGGATTATAATATTTAAGGTGATCAACATGGCGTATGCTGTTGTTAGGATAAGAGGGAGAATCGGAGTAAGGAGAGATATTGCAGACACATTAAAAATGCTGAGATTAAATAAAGTAAATCATTGCGTAATTGTCCCCGAAACAGAAACATTTAAAGGAATGATACAAAAAGTTAAGGACTACGTAACCTATGGAGAAATTGATAAAGATACTCTAATCAAACTTATTTTAAAGAGAGGAAGATTACCAGGAAATAAAAGAGTAAATGAGGAATTAATAAAAGAATTAACAGGGATGAATGTTGAGGACTTAGCCGAAAAAATTATAAATGGAGAGATAAAATTAAAAGAGACACCATTAAAACCAGTGTTTAGATTGCATCCTCCAAAAAAAGGATTTGAAAGAGGAGGTATTAAAAAACCGTTTAGTATAGGAGGAGCTTTGGGATATAGAGGAGAAAAAATCAACGAATTATTAGAAAAAATGATGTAAAGAAGGTGATCAAACATGATTAGAAAGAAAAGAAAGGTAAAAAAGATTAGAGGATCAAGAACTTGCGGAGGAGGAAGTCATAAAAAAAGAAGAGGGGCTGGAAACAAAGGAGGAAGAGGAATGGCTGGTGGATTAAAACATAAATGGACATGGATTATTAAAAATTGCCCCGACTACTTTGGAAAATATGGGTTTAAAAGACATCCAAAGTTAGTAAAAGAGTTAGAAACAATAAACGTAGGGGATCTTGAAGAGATGATCCTGAAAAATCCAGAAATGTTCGAGAAAGAAGGAGACAAGTTTGTAGTCGATGTGGTAGAGTTAGGTTATGAAAAGGTCTTAGGAAAAGGTAGAATAACCATCCCTATGATTGTTAAAGCAGTTGAAGTTTCAGAAAAAGCCAGAATGAAGATCGAGGAAGTAGGTGGAGAGGTTGTTGAACTCTAATTTATTAATTATTCTTTTTTTATTTCTATTTTTAATTTTTGAATCTGATTTCGGAAAATTTTATGAAAATATAGGGGAATCTATTTTATTAACTAATTTAAATATAAAGAATTTAAAGAACAATTTACACTCATATTTGTCCCACTGTTTTCCCAAATTTACAAATTTATTGTTTCTATTTTGTGGTCTTAATTCACTAAAAATTTATACTACAAACTACTAACTTAAAAAATTATCTTGATCAAATGCCCAAACATACAAAGGTGATACCTTGGAAAATTTTATGAGAAAATTGATTCCAATACTGGAAAAAATTCCAGAAGTTGAATTGCCAATTAGAGAGATCCCGTTCAAGGAGCGGTTAAAATGGACAGGGATAGTCCTGATCTTATATTTTATTATGGGGTGTATTGATGTATATACAGCAGGAGCACAAATTCCTGCAATATTTGAGTTCTGGCAGACAATAACTGCATCAAGAATCGGAACACTGATAACACTCGGTATTGGGCCAATAGTCACTGCTGGAATAATAATGCAGTTATTAGTGGGATCTGGATTAATACAGATGGATCTCTCAATCCCTGAAAACAGAGCACTGTTCCAAGGATGCCAAAAACTCCTCTCAATAATAATGTGTTTTGTAGAAGCAGTTCTATTCGTTGGAGCAGGTGCATTTGGGGCATTAACACCACTGTTAGCACTTTTAGTAGTTCTACAAATAGCATTTGGTTCCATAATATTGATTTACTTGGATGAAATTGTTTCAAAGTATGGAATTGGTTCAGGAATTGGGTTGTTCATTGCCGCAGGTGTTTCTCAAACCATATTCGTGGGGGCTTTTGGTCCAGAAGGTTATCTATGGAAGTTCTTAGGATCTCTAATTGAGGGAGCACCTAATATAGAGTATATTGCCCCAATAATTGGAACAATAATTGTTTTCCTAATGGTTGTGTATGCAGAGTGTATGAGAGTTGAGATTCCATTAGCTCACGGAAGGATCAAGGGGGCGGTAGGAAAATACCCTATAAAATTTGTTTACACATCAAACATCCCCGTTATATTGGCATCTGCATTATTTGCTAATATTCAACTTTGGGGATTAGCCCTTTATAGGGCAGGAGTTCCGATACTGGGGCACTACGAAGGTGGAAGGCCAATAGATGGGATTGCATACTACCTCTCCACGCCGTATGGGTTGTCAAGTATCGTCTCAGATCCAATACATGCGATTATTTATATGATTGCAATGATTATTACGTGTGTTGTATTTGGAATGTTCTGGGTAGAGACAACAGGATTAGATCCAAAAAGCATGGCAAAAAGAATAGGATCTTTAAATATGGCAATTAAAGGATTCAGAAAAAGTGAAAAAGCAATAGAGCATAGATTAAAAAGATACATACCTCCTTTAACTGTAATGAGCTCTGCCTTCGTTGGTTTCTTGGCAACTATTGCGAACTTCATAGGTGCATTGGGAGGAGGAACTGGGGTTTTATTAACTGTCTCTATCGTTTATAGAATGTATGAGCAACTATTAAAAGAAAAAGTGAGTGAGTTGCACCCAACAATAGCAAAACTATTAAATAAGTGATAAGATAAGTAAAAAGAATATAAAAATAAAAAATAGAAAAACAAAACCTGATTAAAATTGCCAAAAAATTTATTAGATTTAAATTAATTTAAATTAAGAGAAAGATTTAAAGGTTTGAGGTGATATTATATGAAAAACAAGGTCGTGGTTATTGTAGGAGTTCCAGGTGTTGGATCTACAACAGTTACAAACAAGGCCATTGAGGAATTAAAAAAAGAAGGAATAAATTATGAAATAGTGAATTTTGGAACAGTGATGTTTGAGATTGCTAAGGAAGAGGGTTTAGTTGAGCATAGAGATCAATTAAGAAAACTACCTCCAGAAGAGCAGAAGAGAATACAGAGATTGGCTGGAAGAAGAATAGCTGAAATGGCAAAAACCTCTAATATAGTTGTAGATACACACAGCACAATAAAGACACCAAAAGGTTATCTTCCAGGACTTCCAGCGTGGGTTTTAGAAGAATTAAAGCCGGATATTATTGTCTTAGTTGAAGCAGATAATGATGAAATACTAATGAGAAGGTTAAAGGATGAGACAAGACAGAGGGACTTTGAATCAACAGAGGATATTGCAGAACACATGTTTATGAATAGATGTGCGGCTATGACTTATGCTGTCTTAACTGGTGCAACAGTAAAGATCATTAAAAACAACGACTTCTTACTTGATAAGGCAGTAAAGGAACTTGTAGAAGTGTTAAAATAAAATAAATTGGAACTTACCTATATTGTGATAAATATTAATTTTTAGGAAAGAATCTTAATTTAATTTTAATAACACTTTTATATCTATAACTTTTATAATTTGTTTGACGTTTATGATTAACATTTATACAAATTTAAAAATTTTTATTTAAAGGTGAGTAGATGTTTGGCTCGATCTTTGATCTATACTATAAAACGCTTGATGCAATTTTCATGCCGATCATTAAGGTTATGCATCCTGCACTGGCAATTTTGTTTATTGCGATAATTGTTTCTTTGATCATAAATCTTGCTACGAAATTACTCGTTGATCAGGAGAGAGTTGCTGAATTAAAAAGAGAAATTCAGGAATATCAAGTAAAATTCAAAAAAATGTCTAAAAATC
This sequence comes from Methanococci archaeon, assembly GCA_013153845.1. Taxonomy (GTDB): domain Archaea; phylum AGJL01; class Methanococci; order Methanococcales; family Methanocaldococcaceae; genus Methanocaldococcus. The sequence continues at coordinate 25,025 of JAADDS010000063.1, forward strand.
CAGAAATGATGCAAAAACTCCAAGAAGAACAGCAAAAAATGATGCAGTTGAATGCAGAATTGATGAAAATGAGCTTAAAACCTATGATTTATACATGGGTGCCAATAATATTGATATTCATTTATTTGAGACATGTTTATGGATTTGGAGGTATCTATCAGGAGTTAAATCCCGGATGGAATGGAGTAGTGGTGTATTTACCAACAATACTCTCAAAAATCCTGTTTATAAACTTCTGGCACTGGCTTGGATCTCTTATATATAAAGGAGGATTCAAAATTGTCTCAAACTCTGCATTGGGATGGCTTGGTTGGTATATTCTCTGTTCATTTGCGACATCAACAGTGCTTAGAAAAATTTTAGGAATAAAATAATATAAAATAAAAACAGAATAAAAAAGAATGATTTATAATCATTTGGATGTAAATTAGTGATATTTTAATTTTTATTTTATTATTAGTTTGTTTTATTGATAATCTTTTTAAGATGTATTTTTTTCATTGTTATTTTCGTTTTCTTTTTCATTCTTTCCGTTGTTATCTTTATGCTTCTCCTCTACTTTTAAAAATTTATTTTTTTTCTTTTTTTCTAATTTTTCCTTGTCTAATTGGAACTCTTCCCCTATTTTTATAACATAGTCGGCAATATTTTGTAGAGCGGTTGAAAATCCCGGCTCAGCCCCAATAACTATAACCTTCTTTCCCCTCTCTTTTGCTTTTCTTATTGCAGGTAGAAAATCAGCATCTCTCGTTACGTAGGCAATGGTATCAATATTGGGGTTAAAAACCAACTCTGTTGCATCGACAGCCATCTCAACATCCACATCTCCAGCAGATATTTTCGGCTCAAAACCTTGATTAATCACGGCCTCAATCAACTTGTCTGAGGCATACTGATTTAAATAAACTCTTCCAATTACAATATCCCCAAATTCATTTAACACTTCTCTTATTTTATCTAAATCAATATTAAACTCTTTTCTTAACATATTTGGCCCATCTATTAACAGTGCAATTCTATGTTCCCCCTTTCTCCTAACCGCCTTTTCATAAATCTTACTCGTCAAATTCTCCAATTTTTTCCACATAATTTCACCAAACACTATTAATGAAAAATAATTAACAAACACTATTTTTGAAACAGAATATATTTATAATAGCAGAGCGTAGTAATTTAATAGTTTGGTTTTGATAGTATAAAATATATGCCCTACTGTGAGAGGTGATCTTATGCACTCTTGTCCATACTGCGGAAAGGATTGTATAAACGAAGAAGCAGTGAATATGTATCTAAGAATGGTAAAGAAATTTTTTAAATATCAAAATAAAGACAGTGAGATTACCTTTGAAAGATACCCTACTGTTGGGGAAGTTGGAGAGTGTAAAGAAACTGGAGGGAGGATATATCTCTGCCCTTACTGTGAAAAACCATTTAAAGCATACTATAAAAGTGAGGAGGTAGTTATTAACTGCCCTCACTGTGGTAAGATACTGGCTCTTCCTGCAACAAATAGAACATTCTGTTAATAAAAATCGCTCTCTTTAATCTCATCAAATTGATATTTATCTAATCTATTTTGAAGAAATAGTTTAAACTCCTCTGGCGTGTAAATTGGCTTTTTATATAAGATATGATCATCTAAAACGATTCTTGGACAAGCAACGATTATATAACAGTCAACATCATAAAACAACAATTCCGGAGAGATATTGTCCATGAGTATTGGTAGATAGGGAATATCATTATCTTTAAGCAGGTTTATGATTTCTTTAAACACGTTTTTTCTACACTGACCTTTTTTCGTGGAGAGAACAACTCCCACTTTTTTTGGATGTTTAAGCATTAGTTTGGATATTGAAGCAATTCTCTTTTTTATAAATCTTTTTATTTCTTCCTCTGCAATTTTATCAAAATATTTTGATATTGGGTTGAATATAAAAACCTCTTTTTGATACTTGTATGAAAGCATTAAAGGATGAAATCTACCAGTTCCAACGTATAAGATTACTGTTCCCTCTTTAATATTTCCTCTACATCCTAAAATTATAGTTGGGTTGAGATCTTTTAGTAGTTCTTTATATTGTATGGTTGTGGCTATTGAGACATGTCTTCCTTCTTTTTCTAATCTTTTTATAAACTCATTTAGTTTGTTTAATATATCTTTTTTCTCCTCTCTGCTAAATATATGGTATGCAGGAATAAAAAGCGTTTTTATTTTTGGTGTTGCATAAATCAATTTTTCATGACCGTAGTGAACTATAAGGTCGATATTTAATTTCTCCACATGATCGTCTATTAGATCGCATGCTCCAAAGCATGAATTGCCCCACAGATAGAACTCAACATCCTCTCCTTTAAAATATTCTTCCATCTTTTCAATCTCTTTTTCAACCGCGAGTTTTAAACCCTCAGGTGCTTGAAATACTACTTTTACTGACTCATTATTTTTTTCTGTTTTCTTTTTATTTAATATTTCTTCTATGGTTTTTATAACTCTTTCTGTTTCTAAATTAAACAAAATTCTTCACCTTATCTCTTTATTACAATGGTTAGTATATCTTCATCTTCTAACCTATGATCTAATCCAACTCTCTGCCCTGGATGTTTTGCTGACTTTCCCCAGACCTGTGCATATCTGAAATTCTTAACAAAGTCCTTGTGGAGTTTTTCACATACATCTTTTACAGTAGATCCTTTTCTCATTATTAACGGCTCATCAAAATCAGGTTTTTTACCTTGCGGTTTTAAGTATATTTTTATAAATCCTAATTTTTCGTAAATTTTTTCTTTTAAAAGATCTAAATTTATATTTTTATTTCCAGATACAAGAATATAATCCTTTCCAAATTCTTCTAACTTCTGCTTTATATATTTTAGATAGTCCTCATCTGCCAGGTCGATCTTGTTAACCACAACAAGAGAGGGAATATACACCCTATTTCCAGAGACAACGTCTATAAACTGCTCTAATGTTATATCCTCCCTTATAACTACATCTGCATTGTGTATTCTGTATTCGTTTAAGATCGCCTCTACGGTATCTTCGTCGATATGGGTTAAAGGAACCGTTGAGCTAACATTTATTCCGCCTCTTTCTTTAACTTTTATTTTAACATCTGGTGGCTTCTGATCTAATCTGATCCCTACATTGTAGAGTTCTTTTTCCAAGACAGGGAGGTGATCAAGTGTGTAAATATCTACTGTTAATAGTATTAGATCTGCACTTCTTACTGCTGATAGTACCTCTGTCCCTCTTCCCTTTCCAGAAGAAGCTCCTACAATAATACCCGGAGCGTCTAAAAGTTGTATTTTTGCACCTTTGTAATTTAAAACTCCGGGAACTATTGTTAGTGTTGTGAATGCATATGCTCCTACTTCTGAGTTTGCATTTGTAAGTTTGTTTAAGAGTGTGGATTTTCCAACTGATGGGAATCCAACAAATGCAGCGGTTGCATCTCCGCTTTTTTTAACCGCATATCCTTTTCCTCCGCCTCCTCCCCTACTTTGAGCTTGTTCTCTCAATTTGGCTAATTTTGCTTTTAATCTTCCTATGTGTTTTTGAGTTGCTTTGTTGTAGGGGGTGTTTTTGAGTTCTTCCTCTATCCTCTTAATTTCCTCTTCAATTCCCACCGAGATCACCAAAAGTGTTTTGTTCATTTTAAACTTAATGAGATTTATTGTTCTATTTATTTTTTATTTTTCATTTTTTAAATTTTTTTAAATTTTCATTTTATTTTTTGTGGTAAAAAAGCCCATAGTGTTAATTTTAAAGAATAAATTTAAAATAAGAAATTAACTTTAAAAGCTAATAAAAGCAAAAATAAGAGTTAATGGCTAAAAATGTTTTCATTGTCTATAAATTAAAAGATGAAAATTAGATAATAAATTGAATAATAAAAATTGAGGATTAAAAAGATTAATCAAATATTGCTGTAAATCATCCCGTTTTTTATTCACTTGATTTTTCTTTTTATCTCTTTTAACGTTAAATTATTTCTTTATTTTTACTCTAAATTTTTACTCCAATTCTTTAACTACCTAATATTTAATTACTACATTAAATATTTTTATTATATTTTATTATTTACTATTTTTATTCATTCTATACGTTTTATCCTTTAAATCCTTTTATATTCTCTATCTTAGTTATTAATTATATATCCTCATTTATAATTCGTCAACTAATTTGATGATCTCTTTAACTCTATCATCTACTATGTAGTAGAAGTTCCAAGTTCCTTCTTTTCTTGCTTTAACTATTCCTGCTTTTTTTAATATATTTAAGTGGTGTGAGATTGTTGGCTGTGGCTTTTTTAACTCGTCTATGATTTTGCAGACGCACATGCTTCCATTCTCCGCCAACAGCTTTAATATCATTAATCTTGTTGGATCTCCAAACGCTTTAAATATCTCTGCTGCTTTTTCGTACTTTTCCATTGCTATCCCCCTCGAATTTTTTTTGATTTTTCCGTAAAATGTTTGAGTATATTTTCGAAGGCATATTTTTCCATATTGATGTTTAAATTACACCACAACTTTACTATAATATACTACTATTATTTAAATATTTTGGTTTTGACTATTTATTTATATTGATTAGTTATTTAATTACTTACACTTCTTCACTTTAACTTTGATATGTCGATTTCCACCTTAATATTTTTCGGATTTTCGACTCCTTTAAGTGTTTCGATCATTGCCTTTATGGTGTTGCCGACGATCTTCGATACAAAAGGAACGGCAGGAATTATTTTACCATCAACAATTATTTTTATACCTTTCGCTAAGACACAATCACTCCACTTTGCCTCATTCTCCACAACTGCCTTTACAAAGGATCTACAATTGTATCCACAGTGTCCACAGTTTAGGTTCATTGTTGGAACTACTGCCTTTTCGTAAATAACATTTAAAATTTCTTCAATGTTGTAGTTGTAGTCCTCAATTATAAAGGCAGTGTGGTCATCTATCAACTCGCTTCCTTCTTTATTTTTCAACATCACGATCTTTGGAATATTTAGTCGCTTTAACGCCTCTTTAAATCCTTCAATGATTACAAAGTCAATGTCATAGTTTATCAAAATTGATAATATACTTTCTAAATCCATTTTGTTGGTAAAGAAAACAGTTCTTTCATCGGTTGCTAAGATGGTAACCTCTGCTCCTGCATTTGAGAGTCGGTGTGTATCGCTTCCTTCTCTATCCACCTCTACTCCTTCACTGCTATGTTTTATCACTGCTATCTTTTTTTCAGAGTTCTTTAAGATATTTTCAATCAGTGTTGTTTTGCCTGAATCTTTGTAGCCAATGATGCCGATTACTCTCATTATTATCACCGTTTCTCATAAAAAGATGTATCTTTGGAATATTTAAAGGTTGTGCATTCGCTCACATAATTAAAATAACTTTAATTTATATAAAATTTATTTAAAAAATTTTTAAACCAGTTGTAGTTTAATAATCGAAATTAACAAAGAAAGGAATATATAATATTACAAATTGACTGTCCCTTAGATGTCCTCTTAATTTGATTTTTAATTTTGTTATTTTATTTTTTCTTTTTTGGTATTTATATCATTGATGGAAAATAATATTGCTCCAAAAAACACAATAGAAAAGTAGGATATTAGTCGATAGAGTATAAGGACTGCAAAACTTTCGCTGTATCCTAAATTTTTTAATTTTAAAATATATATTAATGCGTAGTCCACAATTCCAAGACCTGAGGGAGTTAATGGAATCGCAGTTAGTAGAGAGGATGCAAGATCCGAGAATATTCCAAACACTACACTCAATTTAAGATTTAATGCCAAAAATATAAAGTAAATGGTCAACCCCTCAATTAACCATCCAAAAAAAGATAAAATAACTATAATAGGGAATGTTCTTAATTTCACTGCTTTTAAACCCTTTTCAAAATTCATTAATATTCCTTCTATCTTTCTATTTTTTAAATTTAATCGACTATTTATTAACAAAAACCCGAAGATAGAAAGAAGTAATAAAAACGTTATAACAACTCCCCATTTTATTGAGCATATAATTTCACTTGGAATATTTGCTTCAAAAGATAAATAAGCAGAAATAAATAAAATTGAAATCATTGCTACAAGATCAAAAATTCTCTCAATAAAAACAGTCCCAAATCCCAAAGATATTGATTTTTCTGTCTTCTTTTTTAATAAATACCCCCTATAAACATCTCCCAACTTAGCAGGAACTAATGAGTTAACAAACATTGAAAGATAATAGATCAAAAATGCATCTTTCAAATTCAGATCAATTTCCGCATTTTTTAGAAAGATTTTCCAACGATAGCTTTTAATCACTATTGAGAGATAGAACATTGCTATTGCAAGTAAATAATAAGCAATATTCACGTTTTTTAGAATAAATAATACTTTATCAAGATCAATTTTCGATATAAGATATAATATTATGATAAAAGATAATGCAAAAGAGGCAACTGTCCTTTTATTCAATATCTGCTTTTTTAAGTCCATCCTAACCCCTCAAAAACATAATTATCGTTGGAAATATTAACACATTCATCATATTTGATAATTTTGAGTTGCTTCTTACTGCTAAAAGGCCAATGCAAACGGCAGTTAAGTAAACAACAATATGATGCATTAAATAGAGATTATAACTTCCAACAACTACTACAAGTGAGCAAAAAGCAATAAAAAACAGTGATAATATCTTAAAGTTTATCTGTCTAATAAACAATAAAATATATTTCGATAAATTCAATAATATAATTACTGCTATTGTGGCAGTTATCAATATTGAAAAAATTGCAGTATTCATACTAAGATCCACGTTTAAAAGTTGTATTGCTCTTGCAACTCCACTTCTCCCAACTCCAATAAAAATAACTGCCAATAAAGAAAAAACTTCGTTAGATAATATAATACCCCCTTGGGAAACGATAAAGTTTTTTAAATCCTTTTCTTTTAATATTTTACTTAAAATATAGTTCAACTGAGATCCGCTAATTCCTGGCAAAAATATTCTAAAAAATCCAAATATTGAAGCAAAAAGTGATGATTTTAAAAATTTTAAATCAAAATTTGGAAATGTTATTATCTGATTTTTTATTTTATAGGTTTTTAAGTTGTTTATCAACAGTGGAATTCCAAACATTCCAGTAAATATGGCTGTTAATGTTATGCTAAATGCTTCACTACAATACAAAACCGCAATTCCAAAAATTCCTGATAGAAATATAATTAAAACTTCCCAGATAGATTTTGCTGTAAAAATTTGATAGAGGATAAAAGCAATTAAAATAAAAGGAATAAATATCTTTATATGATGATAAAACACTTTTACATCAAAATGTAAAATTGAAATAACAAATAAACTAATAAGTATTGAAAAAACAACACCCAAATAACTTCCAAAGCCAGCTAATACTATTGCTTCATATCCTCTTCCATTTAAAGTTAATTTGTGCATTGGTAGGGCAGAGACAGCGGTCTCATCATCCGGAACTCCTAAAAAAGCTGAGGGAATAAAATTTATAAAGTAGTGGGTAATAACTAAACCAATTAAAAATAAGATATAGTTGTTTATATCTAAATAAGGTAAAATTAAAAAAGATAAAGCAACTATATTATTTGGATGAATGCCAGGGAACAAACCAGTTATAGTTCCACATATTATTCCTAAGGCCAGATATGGAAGTCCATATATAAAGTCCACGATTTCACCGAATTTAGTGTTAAGTGGTAGGTATGAATATATTATTGTTTTTGGTTATATTAATGTTAATGTATTTAATAAATCCAATAAATGATAGAGAGGAAAAGCTTATCACTACTCCTTTTCTTTCAGTATTTTATATAATTAGCTTTTCTTATATATTGTCATTTGTTGGAATTCCAATGTATAAAATATATTATCTTTTTCCTTTAATTGCTATATTAATTTTATAAGGCAATTGTGGAATTTACAAAAAATAAAAATAAAGAAATTTTAATTTTTCACTTTGGAATTCCAAAAATTCAAAGAGTCAATTTAAAAAATAACCATATTATTTTAATTTTGATTATAATTTGTGCATTATTTTTTTCATACTCTTTATTTCCAAAATATCCTTGTGAGAAATGGGATTCTCAATTTCATTCCTACAAAATTAAAGCAATGATGTTAGAAAAAACGATATTTTATAAAGATCTTGAATATAGAAAATATTTGCATTATCCTGCGGGTTTTCACTGTTTAGTATATTTTTTAGCAGATAAAATTAGTGAAATCCCACATTCAATATATCTATTGGAGTTTTATATAATATTGTTGTTTGTTTTTGCCCATTATTATCTTGGAAGGTGTATAAAAAAAGATTTAGGGATTTATACAGCCGTATTTGTCCCATTAAATTATGAGTTTTATAGAATCATATTAAGAGCAATATTTCCAAACACTCTCGGATACTGTTTATTCTTGATATTAATTGCCTTCTTATTGAAGTATAAACTTAATGGATCTAAGATATATCTTTATCTTTTTAGTTTTGGAACTTTTAGTTTAATATTTACACACACATTTCCTTTTTTAATGTTAATTTTATTTTTAATTTCTTTAATTATCTTTGATATTGTTCACTTTAATTATAAAGATTTAATTAACTACTCGAAATATTTTTTCCTTTCATTATCCCTATCTTTAACAATCATTGTTTCCAAAATATTAAATGACGTGTTAAAATACTCAAATGCAAGTTATGTAATTGAATATATAAAACCATATATTTTAAAAGAAACATTAATTGTATTAATTGGAGTGTTTGGATCAACATATCTGATTACAACGATCCTTGCATTATTTAGCCCCACAAGATTTTTTTATGGAAAATTTGTCATATATTTAATATTTGGAAGTGTATATTTCATATTATTTATTTTTGGAACCATTTTTCTAATAAAAAATAGATTAGGGTATTTTATACTATATATTTTGTTAATGGAGTTATGGTTGATAAACAATCAACTCATCGGTTTTAAAATACCGTTTTTCTCTGCATTATATAATCCTATTAGATGGTTTTATAATTTTCAAATTTTAACTCCTTTATTTTATGGTTGTGGTTTATACTATATCTCTAAAAAAATAAAAAAATTGACAAATAAGGGATTTTTAATACTTCCAATTTTATTAATCATTATGGGATTTTTAGCATATAATTTCTACATTGATACCTCAAAAAATTACTGGAGATACTATTTAGTAGGAGATGATGAAATAGATGCATTTAATTTTATAAATAAAAATAACATCTCTAACGAATTATTTTTAAACTTTGGAGAAGACAGTGGGCAATTTATTCCAATTTTTACGAAGAATAAATGTGTTTTTTGTTATGGAAATGGAAACACCTTTAAAAACATTTCTGTAAATAAAATAATTAACTACACGTGGAATTATAATTATTCTAACTTTATACAGTTTTGTAAAAGCAATAATATAACTTATGTTTTTATTTCAAAAAACGTCAACGTAAATCGTGAGTTCTTCAATAATAGCAGATATTTTGAAGAAGTATATTTTAAAAATAATATTACCATATTGAAGATAAGATATGAATAATCATTGTTTCTTTGTCAATTTAAGTTTCTTTTTAAATCTTAATAAATTAATAAAATTATCAATGCCGTCTTTTACGGGATCTAGTTTTTTCTTACCTATCCTTTTTCTATAAGTAATTGGAACTTCTAAAAAATTGAATCCTAAATATTGGGAATATAATTTTATTTCCTGAGAAAATGGCATTCCTCCACTCATAATATCAAAATTCATTTTTTCAATAACTTTTCTTTTGAATATCCACATCCCAGATTGAGAATCTTTTATATTTACGTTATAAATTAAGTTTATCAAAAAGGTTAGAAGTTTGTTTCCAATATAATTTATAAATGGCATTGAATTTTTTTCTAAATTCGCAAATCTATTTGTATTTATAAAGTCAACATTGTTTTTTTCAATAATTTGTAGAAATTTTGGAATGTCTTCGAAAGGATATGTCCCATCTGCATCCCCTGTAATTATTATATCTCCAGTCGCTTCTTTTAATCCTCTTTTATATGCATTACCATACCCTTTATTTCCTTCAAACACTACTTTTGCTCCTAAGCTCTTAGCTATCTTTCCAGTATTATCTGAAGAATTGTTATCAACTACTATTATTTCAAAATCATATTCCTCGATATTTTCAATAGTATTTTTTATTAATTCGAGAGTTTTTCCAATTGCTTTCTCCTCATTATATGCAGGGATCACAATTGATACCTTTTTTATATCTTGTTTCATTTTAATTCACCTTAATCTTATATAGAACTGCAATTTTCTGCCCGTTGTATGTATAATTCCAGACCTCAACCAAATATTTGTTTAAGTCGGGCTTCCATGGGTTTGTAAAGTTATAATAGTTTTGAGGAGATATTATAAGGAGATGGAACTTTCTAATATCTTTGCTTCTACAGGAAGGATCGATCCAGAAATACATTGGGATATATTTGACATCATATTTATTTAAATATTCTCTATTTTTTTCTGTGTCATAGGTCATTAGTGGATCAAAGATACCAACTATTCTTCCGTATTTATCTATTTGGAATTCTGTATTTATCCAGTTATAGTCCCAATACAAATATTTTATATGATATTTTTTTATTAGCTCCAATTTTTTCTTTGTGTCATTGCCGTATAGGATTACAGCAGCATCCATATCTCGCTGAGGAAGATTTACATATGGATCGTTCTGTTGAGCCCATCTGTCAACCATAACTTTCCTTCCGCTTATGGCGTTTATTACAAAGCTTAACTCTTTGGTTGAGAGTATAACATCGTCTACATTTGTATGGGTTAAAAGATAGTGTTGCAAAGATATATACATCTCAGGCATCGGTTCTTTTCCAACATTAGCCCATCTGTCATTTTCTATATAATTGATAAATGCATATGCAGAGTTTGCAAATAATATCACAAATATAATCCCAAACACGGCAATTTTTTTGTTCAGAGTTTCGCTTAGATGTAAATTTGTTTTTAGATAGTTTAATCCAAACGTAGCGAATAATATTGCTGTTGCCCAGAGATAGAAGTAGGACATATAGTTCGGAATGAAGTTTATGTGAAATAGGGGCTCAGTTATGAAGTAGCAGAAAGTTGCAACAATAGATCCGAGAGTAAAGACCTTCAAGAATTCTTTTAAATCATTTTCCTCCATTTTAAAGTATCCGTAAATTCCGATCCATAATAATAATGTTGTTATTGCCCCACCAATTGAACTGAAATTAAATAAATAACTTTTTATTGTGTTGAATAAAAATTTTATTTGCACATCCATTCTACCAAAGTCCATAATGTCCATATGAACTCTATCATAAGGTCTATGTAGATGGTAAACAAACATTGGCTTATACCAATAAAGCATTAATGTAGGGAATGCAACAATTCCAAAAACTACCCAATTTTTTATATTCTCTTTTAAATAGTCCAAGATTCTATCCTTATTTTTATAAATTTCATAAACAACAAAAGTCGCTATTATTAAAGTTGCTCCAACAAATGCAACCATATGGGATAAAGTTAATAATCCATAGATCAATCCCAAGAGAGCATAATAAACTATCTTCCTCTCTTTAAATGAGAGATAAAGGAATAATATAAACAGCGGAATCATAACTTGATGAGTAAAGTTTGTATATTTTAATATCGGATATACATTTATTCCATTTGCTAAAACAACCCCAATTAATGCAATCCATTCATCTTTAAATAGAACTCTAAATAGACAGAACCATATAACGCTTGCTACAACAAATAACACTACTGAAAAATATAACATTCCCTTCATTGTATCTAAATTAAGCAAATCACAAAACTTAGCACATAAATAACCATAAACTGGAAGGTAGCCAGGAACTCCTCCAAGTGTTGAAGAACTATCTAATGGATTCCCTCCATCTCTTATATGCCATATTTCTCCCATTTGGTAGTAGTAATCTCCTCCATAAAGTGGAGATGGAAGGGATTTAAAGTCGGAGATTCCACTATACTGAATAAATGCACCAAGGATGACATATAAAACCAATAACAGAATTGGTAAGTTATATTTTAACTTCATAATCTCCCCTCATTTTGATTTTTTAATCTATTTTATAACTTTAAAAGTTTCATTGATAAATTTTATTATTTAACCATTTACTAATGTTTTAATCTGATTTTTTAATTTGATTTAATTTATCTAATCAAATTACAAATATTGTTATAGATTTTTATTATAAATATTAAATATTTCTGCATTATCCTTATCTTTTCATTTCTATTATTATGTATTCTAATTAATCAACTTTAATAATTTGGCAGTTTAGTTAACCACATAAATTTTAAAAACTATTTTAAAAGACATTATAAATGATTTTAAAATATTTAAAAACCTTGTATGGTGGTAGATTATGTTATTTGTCCAAAAAATAATAACAAAAAATAGAGAAGAGTTTGTAGATATAACTGATGTTGTAATCTCTGCAATTTTAAAATCAGGAGTTAAAAGTGGAATAGCGGTTATCTACACTCCTCACACAACTGCGGGAATAACTATCAACGAAAATGCAGATCCTTCGGTAAAATATGATATTATTAAATTTCTATCATCAAAAATTCCAAAGAATTGGGATTTTACACACTTAGAGGGAAATTCCGATGCACATATAAAAAGTTCACTAATTGGCTGTTCAGAAACAGTTATTATTGAAGATGGAAAACCTTTATTAGGTACTTGGCAGGGCATATTCTTTACAGAATTTGATGGTCCAAGAAATAGAACTGTTTATATAAAAATTTTAGGAGATAAATAATATTTTGCAAATTTAAAAATTCAAAATAAAAAATTGAGATTATTATATTCAAATTTAAAATTTATAAAGATTTATAATATACGATATAAAAAAATAAAAAATATAAAAATTATGCTAAAAATAAAAAATAAAATTTAAAATAAAATTTAAGTTAAGATAGGGGAGAGATGCTGTGGTATAATGAATGAGTTTGTTCTTGATAGGTTAAAGAAGTTTACTATTGAAGATTTGATGAGATGCATTTTAGGATTACAGGAAATTGAGATACGGATATATTTTGATCTCTTGGAAAATGGAGAAGGCAGTGTATTGGATGTTGCTGAGAGAATTAATAGAGACAGAACCACTGTCCAAAAAGCTTTAAGGAGTTTAATGAACTGCGGATTGGTAAATAGGAGAAAAATAACAGAAACCGTTGGTTATAAGTATGTATATAGTGCAGTGGATTTAGATAAGGTAGGAGAGATTATGGAAGAACTGCTGGATGAGTGGTATAGTAATGTTAAAAAATGGCTGAATTATTTCAAAGAGAGTAGGAATGCAAGTAGTTGATAACATTTTAGATTATAAATTAGATTTTTAAAATATTGAATTAGATTTAGATAAGAAATATTATATAACGTTATAAAGGTTAAAAAATATTAAAAGATTAAAAGAATTATTAAACATAATTCCCTTTTGGTGAAAAGATGAAGGTAATTGGAATAAGTGGAAGTCCAAGACCTGAAGGAAATACAACCTTACTTGTCAAAGAAGCTCTAAAAGTAATTGAAAATGAAGGGATAGATGTTGAGTTCATCTCCCTCGCAAATAAAGAACTAAACCCATGTATTGGATGTAATCTATGTAAAGAAGAAGGAAAATGTCCAATAATTGATGATGTTGAAGAAATATTAGAAAAAATGAAAAAAGCAGATGGAATCATATTAGGATCCCCCGTTTACTTTGGGGGTGTCTCCGCTCAGTTAAAAATGTTAATGGATAGATCAAGACCTTTAAGGATTGGATTCCAACTAAAAAATAAAGTTGGTGGAGCAATAGCAGTCGGAGCCAGTAGAAATGGAGGTCAAGAAACAACTATTCAACAGATACATAACTTTTTCTTAATACATGCAAGTATAGTTGTTGGAGACAGCGATCCAACAGCCCACTATGGAGGAACTGGCGTTGGAAAGTCCCCAGAGGACTGTAAAAACGATAAAATTGGATTAGAAACTGCAAGAAATTTGGGTAAAAAGGTTGCTGAGGTTGTGAAGTTGATCAATAAAAAATAAAAATAATAAAGATAAAGCATAATAGCAAAATCTCAACCTTTTGTTTTGATCTTATTTCACATTTATTAGTGTTTATTTTTACGAATTGGTTATAGCAATTATTTTATTGGATTTTAATTAATTTTTATTTTATATAATATTTTTAATTACTACATTAACAACTTATAACGTAAACTGTTGAAAAGATAAAAAGAAAGACAAAAAGAAAAAACATAAAAGCTTGTGAGGGGAAGTATGATAAATGCTAAAACAAAAGTTATAGGGTTGATAGGTCATCCAGTTGAACATTCTTTCTCCCCTATAATGCACAACACTGCTTTTAAAGATAAGAATCTAAATTATGTCTATGTTGCGTTTGATGTTCTTCCTGAACACTTAGGAGATGCGATAAAGGGAGCCAAATCTCTTGGAATTGCTGGATTTAATATAACAATTCCGCATAAAGTTGAAGTTATGAAATATTTGGATGAAGTTGATAAAGATGCAAAATTAATCGGAGCAGTTAATACAGTAAAAATAGAGGATGGTAAAGCAATCGGATATAACACTGATGGTATAGGGGCGAGAAAAGCACTTGAAGAAGAGATCGGAGAGGTTAAAGGGAAAAATATTGTGGTGTATGGAGCTGGAGGAGCGGGAAGAGCTGTGGCGTTTGAATTAGCAAAAAACAACAGAATAATAATCGCAAACAGAACCGTGGAAAAAGCTAAAAATTTAGCAAAGGAAATTGCAGAAAAATTGAATAAAAAATTTGGTGAAGATATTAAATTTAGCGACTTAAATGTAGATCTGAGCGATGTTGATATAGTTATTAACGCTACACCGATAGGAATGTATCCAAATGTGAATGTTGAACCCATAGTTAGAGCAGAACAGTTAAGAGAGGATATGGTAGTTATGGATCTTGTATACAACCCTTTAGAGACAGTTTTATTAAAAGAAGCGAAAAAAGCAAATGCAAAGGCCATAAATGGATTGGGAATGCTGATTCATCAAGGTGCAGTAGCTTTTAAGATATGGACAGGAGTAGAGCCAAATGTTGAGGTTATGAGAAAGGCAGTGGAACGGTTTTTAAAATTATAATCAGAGTGAAATAATGTTTAAACCAAAGAAAAAATTGGGGCAGTGTTTTTTAATGGATAAAAATTTTGTTAATAAGGCAGTGGAATCCTCAAATTTAACAAAGGATGATATTGTCTTAGAGATCGGCTTAGGAAAAGGAATTTTAACAGAGGAGTTGGCTAAAAATGCCAAAAAGGTTTATGTTATTGAAATAGATAAGAGTTTAGAGCCCTATGCTAATAAACTAAAAGAAATATATAACAATATAGAAATTATCTGGGATGATGCATTGAAAGTTGATTTAAACACGTTAGATTTCAATAAGGTTATTGCTAATCTTCCATATCAAATATCTTCCCCTATAACTTTTAAATTAATAAAAAAGGGCTTTGATTTGGCTGTTTTGATGTATCAGTATGAGTTTGCTAAGAGAATGGTAGCTAAGGAAGGAACGAAGGATTATGGAAGGTTATCTGTAGCTGTTCAATCAAGAGCAGATGTTGAATTTATAACAAAAGTTCCCCCAACTGCTTTTCATCCAAAACCAAAGGTTTATTCTGCTCTTATAAAAATAAAACCCAATATAAATAAATATCAAATAGAGAACGAGGATTTCTTCGATAATTTTTTAAGGGCTGTATTTCAACATAGGAATAAATCTGTTAGAAAGGCACTGATCGATTCTTCGAAAGAACTTGGCTATTCAAAGGAAGAGATGAAAAATATATTAATAAAATTTTCTGAAAAAGAAAAAATCGGTTCTTTAATTGAAAATAAAGTTTTTAAACTATCTGTTGAAGAGTTTGTATTCCTGTCAAATGAACTTTATCGATTTTTATACTCGCATTAGAGGGAAACAAAAGGTGGATTCATTTATTAATAATTATAATTAATGAAATAAAAATAAAATGAGAGATGCTTCCTATGAAAAGGAAAGAATTAAAAGTTGTTGTTGGAGGAACGTTTGATATACTACATAGAGGGCATAAGGAGTTGTTAAAGTTTTCATCATCATTGGGAAAGCTCACTGTTGGAATAACAAGCGATGAATTTGCAAAAAAATATAAAAAACATCAAATAAACGATTTAAAAACAAGAATAAAAAATTTAAAGGAATTTTTAGATGAGATCAATGCAGATTATGAAATAAAGATAATAGATAACGCATATGGGGATGCCGTAGAAGAGGATTATGACATTATAGTGGTTACAGAAGAGACGATAAAAAATGCAGAAAAAATAAATAAATTAAGAAGAAAAAAAGGTTTAAAGCCGATTGATATAGTTGTATTTAACCGAGTATTGGCTAAAAACGGAAAACCAATTTCAACTACAAGAATAAGGTCGGGAGAGATTGATGAAGAAGGAAATTTAAAGAGAAAGTTGAGTGGTTAGTATGGATGTGGTTTTGATCGTTTTAATTTTGATTTTAACAGGTTATATTTTAAAAATTTTTAATATTTTAAAAGAAGAGGATGCAAAAACATTAAATAGTGTTGTTATCTACGCAACTATGCCTTCCACTATATTCTTAACAATCCTAAAGAACGTTGCCCCTTCACAAATATTTGAATTTTTAAAATTACCAATTATAATTTTTGTTTCCTGTTTTATTGTGGGGATCTTGGCGTTTATAACTGGGAAATACATTTTTAAATTAGAAAACAATAAACTCGGATCTTTGATATTGGTCTCAATGCTTGGAAATACTGGTTTTTTAGGTTATCCTGTGATCTTAGGAATGTTTGGTTATTCCGGATTAGCGAGGGCAATTTTCTGCGATTTAGGTGGGGTTTTTGCTACTATGTTATTGGGAACCTACATTGGAATAAGATTCGGAAAAGGAAAGGGAAAAAACGTATTAAAAGAGATGATAAAATTTCCTCCACTTATAACCGGAATATTCACTATAATATTGGCATTTTTTGGATTTAAGTTGAGTTATCTTCCAAATTTTATATTAAAATCACTAAATTACCTCTCATCTGCAACAGTTCCTCTTATTATGATGTCCCTCGGATTATCCCTATCTCCAAGAGCATTAAAATTTGGAGTTTTTTGGGGAATTGTGGCCTCAACATTCCGTTTTCTTGTTTCTCCAAGTATTGCATTCACGCTTTCAGATATATTTAATGTATGTGGATTAGATAGAAAAGTTGTTTTAGTTGAAAGTTCAATGCCCTCCGCTATGATGACACTTGTTTTAGGAACACTCTATGAGTTAGATGTTAAAATGATCGCCTCTTCGATATTCATCACAACAGTGCTTTCATTTATTGTTATTGCAGTGTGGAACTACATCTATCTCTGATCTTTTAAAATGTCTATTTTAATCTTCTCATAAACCTTCTCACTGAGCCATTCTCTACTTATATACTTATCATAAACCGGAAGTCGCATCTTCAACTCTAAACCCAACTCCTCAGTCCATCTTCTCAATTCTTCAACTTCTGGCCACTCTGCCTCTGGATTTACATAGTCCTTTGTTAGTGGAGAAATCCCTCCCCAATCATCAACTCCTGCCAATAAAAACAACTGCCCCGTTTCCCTATTTAAGTTTGGAGGAATTTGAATGGAAATATCATCAAGTATAAGTTTTGCTAAAATAATAACCTTTAACATCTTTATAGGAGATGGTTCTTTAAAATTTTCCATTGGAATTCCCTTCTTAGCCCTAAAATTTTGAATTATTACTTCTTGGATATGGCCATACTTTTTATGTATTTTTCTTATTGCGAATAACGACTCAACAATCTCCTCATTTGTCTCTCCTATTCCGATCAACAATCCCGTCGTGAAAGGAATCTTTAATTTACCTGCATTTTCTATCATCTCTATTCTTAATCTTGGATGTTTTCCCGGGCTGTATTTATGGGCTATTGTATTCATTAATCTCTCCGAAACATTTTCTAACATTAAACCCATAGATGCATTAACCTCTCTTAACATCTTCAACTCTTCATAACTTAAAATTCCACAATTCGTATGAGGCAGAAGAGAGGAGTTGTTTAATGTCCAATCCTCTAAGTAGTATAGATACTCTAAAATGTTATCAAAACCCATGGATCTTAATTGTTCTTTAATTTTTTCGTTTTCATCCACATTTTCTCCAAATGTAAATAACGCTTCCCTACATCCAAGTTTATCTCCTCTCAAAATGATCTCTTTAACTTCAGATGGTTTCATCAATTTTGGTTTCTCTTCTCTAAAAATACAATAGCCACACTTATTTCTACACCATTTTGAAAGAGGAATAAATACATTTTTTGAATAGGTTATGCATCTCCTTCTACTTTCCTCATCTGTTTCTTTTTTATTTATTTTAGATAGCATATCTAAGATCTTCTCGGTTGATGATGAGTTTAAAAAATCTACGGCCTCTCTTTTAGTTATCATACTATCACCCTAAAAAATATTCAAAAATCTTTTAACACAAAGAATATATAGAAAGGAAAATATAAAGTAAATGTTGAAGAAACGTTAGAAACATATTCTCGATCGAAACACAAATTGGGCTAAAATTTAGACGCCAAAAACAGATGATTAAAACATTTGGAATCAAAAATTAAAGATATAAAATAAAAGTGAAAATAAAAATAAAATAAAAAAATAAAAATAAAAACGCTTATTATTGGTGAAAAAATGGTAGAACAACAACAAGAACAACAAATTAGAGTAAGAATTCCAAGAAAAGATGAAAATGAGATTTTAGGAATAATAGAGCAGATGTTGGGAGCAAGTAGGGTTAGAGTTAGATGTTTAGATGGAAAAACGAGGATGGGTAGGATTCCAGGAAGGTTGAAGAATAGAATCTGGATAAGAGAGGGAGATGTTGTTATTGTAAAGCCATGGGATGTGCAAGGAGATCAGAAGTGCGACATTATTTGGAGATACACGAAAACGCAAGTTGAGTGGCTCAAAAGAAAAGGATTTTTAAATGATATTCTTTAATTAGTTTATTTATATTTATAGATTAATCGTATATTTTAATTTATAAGTTATATGCAAATATAAAAATGAATAATATTTATTTTTAAATTGTTAAATAACTAAAATAAAAAATAGAGGGAAATATACAACCAATTATATTACAACCAATTACTTCTAATTAATATCCTTATTTAACTTAAATTATTTCCTAACTTACCTCATTATCAGACGAAAAATCCAAGAAAGAAAAAATAAATAATAAACATTAACATTAAAACCTGGGTGATCATCATAGTTAAATCATCTAATAATGAATTTTACGAATTGATCAGCGAGGAGGAAGAGATTAAACTTGATAAACAGTATCAAAAAGAAATTTTGGAGAAAGAAAAAAAATTTTTAGAGGAATTGAAAACAGCTAATGAGGTTTTTGATAAAAGAACGTTGATGAACTTGTTTAGATTACTTGTAGGAAAGCATATAACTGAATTTGTAGGAATAGTTAACTCTGGAAAGGAAGCGGTTGTTTTTAAAGCAAGAAAAGGAAAATTTTACAGGGCAGTTAAGGTTTACAGAGTTGCCACATGTGATTTTAAGACGATGAGTAAATATATCCAAGGAGATCCAAGATTCCATTTAAGAAAGAGCAGTAGAAGACAGATCATCCACGCATGGGTTGAAAAAGAATTTAGAAATCTAAAAAGAGCGTCTGAGATAATAAACGCTCCAAAGGCAAGATTAAGAAGAGAAAATATATTGGTTATGGATTTTGTTGGATATAGGGGAATTCCTGCTCCAAAACTTAAAGATGTGCAGAATTTAGATTGGGAAAAATGCTTTAAAACAATTAAAGAAAGTATGAAAAAACTCTACGAAGAAGGAGAGCTGATCCATGGAGATTTAAGCGAATACAACATATTAGTAAAGGATAATGAGCCGATCTTTATAGATTTCTCCCAAAGCGTTATAACCCAACATCCCCTATCCCAACCGCTACTAATTAGGGACTGTATAAATGTGTGTAATTTCTTTAAAAGAAAAAAGATTAATTGCAATTATAAAGATTTATACAAGTATATAACTGGAAAAGACATAAACCCAATAGATGAAGCAATGGTTAAGCAACTATAATCGAGATATAATATTAGATTATAATTAGATATATAATTTATAATATTTTATGAGATCAGAATTTAACGGTTAATTTAAACCTATGGTGATAATTATGGTCTTTGGAAACGTTGGACAGGACAAAAATATAGAGATCTTAAAAATTCCGAGAGATAGAGTAGGAGTTTTAATTGGTAAAAAAGGAAGTGTTAAAAAAGCTATTGAAGAAGAGTTGGGTGTAAAGTTAGAGATTGATGAAGATGGAACTGTAACTATCTATGGGACAGATAAGCAGAAAGACCAACTGGCAGTTTGGAAAGCGAAGGATATAGTTAGAGCTATTGGAAGGGGATTTAATCCAGAAATTGCTTTAAAATTGGTTAGTGATGAGTATGTTTTGGAAGTTATTGATATTGAGGACTATGCAAGCTCTGAAAACAGTTTAAGGAGATTAAAAGGAAGAGTTATAGGTAAAGAAGGAAAATCAAGAAGGTATATTGAAGGTTTAACCGGAGCAAATGTTTCGGTTTATGGAAAAACCGTTGCAATAGTTGGGGAGCATGAACCGGTTCAAGTGGCCAAAGAAGCGGTAGAAATGCTTCTAAGAGGGGCTTCTCATGCAAAAACATACAAGTTCTTAGAAAGGGAAAGGCAAAAAATTAAAAGAGCCAATTTTGAGCTTTGGAAGAAAAAGAATGAAGTTGATGAGTTGTATGAGAAGATGAACCCAAATTATGATGATATGGAAAATGAAGAAGAAAATTAAAGTTTTAGGTGATAAAATGCACTTAGTTGGTGTTTTAGAAGTTGCAAAGGATATATTAAAAGCAAATAAAAGATTGGCAGATAAAAACAGAAAACTTTTAAATAAACATGGAGTAGTTGCCTTCGACTTTATGGGGGCTATTGGTAGCGGGAAAACCTTGTTAATTGAAAAATTAATTGACAGTTTAAAAGATAAGTATAAAATTGCATGCATTGCTGGAGATGTTATAGCAAAGTTTGATGCCAAAAGGATGGAAGAGCATGGAGCAAAAGTGATTCCTCTAAACACTGGAAAAGAATGCCACTTAGATGCTCACTTGGTAGGGCATGCGTTAGAGGATCTAAATTTGGATGAAATAGATCTTTTATTCATTGAGAATGTTGGGAATTTAATCTGTCCTGCTGATTTTGACTTAGGAACTCATAAAAGAATTGTCGTGGTTTCAACAACTGAGGGAGATGATACAATAGAAAAACATCCGGAAATAATGAGAACGGCAGATCTAATTATCATAAATAAAGTTGATCTGGCTGAGGCGGTTGGAGCTGATGTAAATAAAATGAAAGAAGATGCTAAAAAGATAAATCCTAATGCAAAGGTTGTTTTACTAAGTTTAAAGACAATGGAAGGATTTGATGAGGTTTTGAACTTTATTGAAGAGAGTGTTAAAGAAGCATCGCAACTCCAATAACCCCAAGTATTGCACTTAGAAGTGATCTTAAATGCTTTGGTTTAATAGTTTGGCTTATTTTTACCCCTACCTTTGAGGAGTAGAGGATAGGAACCGCTATTATCAAAGCTATTGGAACAGAAACATAACCAATATTGTATATATATTCATTCGTATTTGCAGTTAAATAGGAGATGAGCCCTCCAAGGGATGTTATAGGAACTGCACTTATTGATATGAATGTGGCTTTTTTTATTGGATACTTGATTAATGTTAATAAAGGAATTATTACAATACCTCCACCAATACCAAAAAGTCCAGATAAGAACCCTGCTACAACTCCACAAAAAATAAAATGAACTATTTTTTCTTCTCTCTCTTTAATTTTATCGATATGGTGGGACTTTGCTAAGTAAATAGAGTTCGCTATTAAAAAAACTCCAAACATCTTTTTTAAGACATCAGAAGAGATAAAGTGAACAACTAACAATCCACTTAAATATGAAAATATCAAACTTGTTAATCCAACGATTAAAGATGCTCTCCAATTTATATTTCCAATTTTTGAATGTCTAAATACTGATATTATAGAATTTATAAAAACCACTAACAAAGATGTTCCAACTGCGAACTTTACTCCATTCGGAATTCCAAAATAATCAAAAATAAATGTTAAAACAGGAGCTACTAAAAAACCTCCACCAATTCCAAGCAAACTTCCAAAAATTCCTATGATAAATCCTATTATTACCAAAATCGGAACAAATAATAAAAAATTCATCAAGTCCACCAATATTTTATCATAATCATCATATCGTGATTATAATTACTCATTAAATTAAATAGATTGAGATGGATTACGTTTTTAGTTAACTATTTTTAGTTATTTTTGATTCAATTTAATAAAATTTAATGAAGATCCAATATTAATATTAATAATCAATATTGATAATCCCAACCATATAATGCCTCATTACACTCCCATAACCGTTCTAAACAGATCTCTAAGTCCCGGAGCTAATCCAAGTGCCATTATGCAAAGTTTTATAATATTTCTAATATTTTCATCCTCCACTTCTCTATTCAGAATATAAAGTGCTAAAAGTATAACCAAAATCTTGAAGGGGATAAACGCATAAACACCAAAGTGCTCCATTAAAAACCTTGGAATAGGGTGTTGTTCCCAATAGCCATATATTCCAATCCCCACTGTTGTAGAGGAAGCATCGATTAACTGACCAATAATAACATAGTGATCTATTTTTGAAATTAAAATATTTAGATTGAGTTTTTTATCAAAAAATCTAATAACAAAATACACACCCCCAACCAAAATTCCAACATACAATAACGCTTCTGGATGATGTATGTGTTTAAAAAATATGCTTAAAAAATAAATAAGAGGAATTGCCCCGATTATTGCAGATGCCTTATAGTAGTTTTCTTTAAATATTATTGCAGAGATTAAGATAGTTAATATAAAAAACCCTCCAATTAAAAATATTATTCCTGGAGTTATGGTTAGAAAACTTCTTTCAATGTATCCGAGATCAACTAATGCTCTTATCAGTGCAATTAAGACAGAAAACACAATTCCGGGGATTGCGAATTTTTCATCGATCTTTATATTCAACCTCCTAAGGGCTTTATAAAACAAGTATAAAAAAACAGCCAAGATAATTCCATATGTAATTTCTTGTATAATGTTGTATCCAGTTCCCAATTCAGCGGGCTCAATATAATATTTATACACAAATTCATAGATCATATCTTTTATTTCTTGAATCATCTTTTCCCTCTCTCTAATTAGCAGAATTTTAAATAAACAGGGTTAATTATTAAAAAATATAATTAAGTTTATTTTACTATAAAATTTTTTCATTAATAATTTATTTTATTTTTTGATTTCACATTAAAGTGAGATGATAAACACTCTTGTTAACAGCCCTCCAAACATTACTGCAAACTCATCCTTTATATCAAAATTTTGTTTTACAACTGCCTCTCTAAATAGTTTATCTTCAGCAGTTATAACAACCATTCGCGATGAATCATGCATTATCTTCTTTGCAGACAGCAGAAATTTTTCATACAGTTTTTTAACCCCTCTTTTACTACCCATCCTTATCCCATACGGTGGATTTGCAATAATAACATCAATATCTTTAAAGTTCTCCTCCATTTTTGTGGCATCTCCGACTGATAAAGTGAGGGTATTTAACACCCCCGCACTTCTCGCGTTTTCAACTGCTCCTAAAATATATTTTTCATTTTTATCAATCCCATAGATGTTATATAAACGCTCATTTTCTAAAATATCCTTCTTTATTTCTTCTAAGAGATCATAACCAAATATATTTACAAACTTAAATCCGTATTTTTTCTCCCTAAACTTGCCTGGAGGAATATTTCTTTTAATCAAAGCCCCCTCTATTGGAATAGTTCCAGATCCGCACATAGGATCCAATAACGTTTCTTCATCCTTCCAATCACTTAAATAGATTAAAGATGATGCAATAGTTGCATTTAGATGAGCAGGATGATTAAAAACCCTGTATCCTCTTTTGTCAAGAGCAATATCTCCGGTAGTGTCTAATCCAACAATAACCTCATCAAATATAACTTCCACTCTAACAATTATATCGGGCTCATTTAAGTTAACTTTCAATCTAACATTTTTATCTCGCTTATAGGAGTTTATTAATGCATCACCAGCCACTCTTCCAATATCAATGGATGTAAAATCATGAGTTCCGACTCTTAAAGGTCTAATGGCAAACGCCTGATCCTCCTTTATCCACTCAGACCAATCAATACTATAAACCCTTTCATATATCTCCTCTAACGAAATGTTAGGAATCTCTTCTCTATGTAGTAAGATATTCAACCTTTCAATAGTCCTTGATAAGTAATTAATTTTAGGGATTACTTCCAAATCTCCTTTAAAAAATATTCTACCTTTATTATCTCTTATTTCTTTAATTCTCCCGCCTAATATTTCTATTTCCCGTTGAGATACCCTTTCAAGTCCTGGAGACAACGTTGAATAGAAATCCATAAAAACCCCTCTATACAGATTTTTGATATTCGACACAATACCAACATTTTAATAAACATTTTAATATAAAAGGTTATTAAATTAAAATTATAGTTAAAGATGATCAAAGGTATTCTGTTAAGGATTAGAGAAGGCAAAAATAGTTATTTAGATGTTTCAAAAATGCATTTGGGTGATTTTAATGGAGATAATTCATTATATGGTTATAATAATGGCACTACTATCAAGTTTAGCATCTCTACTTCAAAAAGATCTGATTAAATGCATCATTCTCTCTGGTTTTGCAGGTTTATGTATGGCATATCTTTATTATGCACTATTAGCCCCTGATGTTGCGTTAACAGAAGCGATACTTGGAGGGGCAGTTTTACCAGCACTATTCGCATTTACTGTTAGAAGAACTCAGAGGATAGATGAATAATAAATATTATTTTTTCTTTTACCTTTCTTTATTTACCTATCTTTCCTCATCTCTTTTGAAGAGATATTAAATGTTATTAAATGATAAATAATATATAAAAATTTATAATAGATAATATAAAAATCGTTATAAAAAATATTCACAAAAATAAAATCTATTTTTGGATTATTAATTGTTGATTCTTAATTTTAAGTTATTTGCTTACAAACTGTTATTATTGTTTAATTGTTTATATTTACTATGCATTAACCAAGAATTTAAAATAACAAGTCCAAAATATTTTAAGTTAATATTATAAAAGATTTAACTTAGGGAGGTAATAAGATGATGACTTTTGAAATAAAACACAGAGATGCAATGGGAAGAATAGGGATTTTAAACATAAATGGGAAAAAAATAGAAACACCAACAATAATGCCAGTAGTTCATCCAAATCCGAAAAGACAGATTGTTTCGATGGATCTGATAAAAAAATTGGCAGATGTTGTAATAACAAACTCATACATAACCTATAAAACCCCTAATTTAAAAGAGATTGCTGAGAAAGAGGGAATTCATAAATTAATTGGATTTGACAAGGTTGTAGTAACGGACAGTGGTTCATTTCAACTTGGAGTTTACGGAGATGTTGATGTAGATCCCTTAGAGATCATTGAATTTCAAGAAAAAATTGGCGTAGATGTTGGAACAATTTTAGATATTCCAACACCGCCAGATGTAGATAGAGAAAAAGCCGAAAAAGACCTTGAAGAAACAATAAAGCGAGCCAAGGATTCAGTGGACTTAAAAGAAGAGAGAAACTTTAAACTACTGTTAAACGGAACTATTCAAGGATCCACTTATCTGGATCTTAGACAGAAATCAGCAAGAGAGATGGCAAAATTAAACTTTGACATCTATCCGATTGGAGCTGTTGTTCCCCTTATGGAGCAGTATCGATACAGAGATGTTGTTGAGATAATTATAAACTCCAAAATGAACCTACCAACAAACAAGCCAGTTCATCTCTTTGGGTGTGGACATCCCATGTTCTTTGCTTTGGCCGTTGCCTTGGGTTGTGATCTGTTTGATTCAGCGGCCTATGCATTATATGCAAAAGATGATAGATATTTAACAGAAAGAGGAACCTTGCATTTATCTGAGTTAAAAGATTTAAAGGCATTTCCTTGTTCATGCCCAGTATGTTCAAGATATACACCAAAAGAACTGGCAAGTTTAGATAAAAAAGAAAGAGAAAAGCTACTGGCTGAACATAATCTATACATCACATTTGAGGAGATCAGTAGGATAAAACACGCTATAAAAGAAGGTAGTTTGTGGGAATTGGTAGAGGAGAGAGTTAGATGCCATCCTAAACTTTTAGAAGGATACAGGGTCGTGAAAGAATATATCTCCTATATTGAAAAGTTCGATCCAATTACTAAAAAAACCGCATTTTTTTATAGTGGAATAGAATCCATGTTCAGACCAGAGGTTTTCAGACATAAAAAAAGATTAAAACGGATAAAATACGGGAAAGTATATATAACAACTGTATCAAACACCATACAAAAGCCATATCATGAAAATTTAAACGTCATAGAGACAGATGTAGATATTTTAATAAAAGATCCTGTTTTTGGATTCATTCCTTACTATATTGACACAATGTATCCTCTCTCTCAAAATGAAGTTCCAGAACTATATGAATACGAAAAAGAAGTAAATAAAAAATTTCAAAATGAATTTATTCAATGGTTAAAAAGGAAAATTGGGGAAGACAACATTTTAGACATTTTAACCTATAACTACTATATAAACTACTTCTATAAAAAGAAAAAGATAGATTCTGATAGTTTAAGAATAAGAAAAATGCTACAATATCAATACGGATATGATGTGTTAGAAGATGAAGACGTTAAAGTAGTTAGAAGTAAAAACACAGGAAGATTGAGGCAAGTATTGGATAAAAATGGAGATCTATTATTTTCAATTAGAAGTAATGATAATATTTTAATTCCATCTGAAAAAGGTGCTAAACTGCTATGGAAAAAGATCCCATTTCCAAAATATAGGGTTGTAGTTGATAGAGAGGTTGAGAACTTTGCAAAAGAGGGAAGAAATGTATTTGCAAAGTTTGTTATAGATTGTGATGAAGAGTTAAGACCTTATGAGGAGGTTTTAGTTGTCAATGAAGATGATGAACTCTTAGCATATGGAACTACACTGTTAAATGGGATCGAATTAATGGAATTTAATTATGGATTAGCTGTTAAAGTGAGAGGAGGAATAGGAAAGGATATGAGTCCCGATTAATGAACATATAATTGTATTACAATATTATAACATGGAAATTGTTAAATTATTAGATTAAATTATTAAATGGAATACATCTGAACTATAAGGTAATATCAATATAAAAATAAAATTAAAAACCTTCTAACGGCATTTCAAACTTACGATAGAGATTTATTTAGATTATTGTCCCTATAATATATAAACGAACTTATCAACAGTCCTATTCCTAATCCAATTAAACAACCTGCAACTGGTTTTCCAAAGATCATTCCAATACCAAGTCCTAAAATAGTAAATCCACTAATTATTCGTCTTTTAATTTTCTTTATTAAATGATCTCCATCGTTCATTTTCTCCCTCAAAAAGCGAACGTAATTATATAACATTATGTAAAGATTTTAGTGGATTGTTCAATACTACACCATATATCCTATGATTATAATTTATTGTTTCATTAGTTATTTATTTTTCATTATTATTTTAAATTATTTTTAAATTGTTAGAATTATAAATAATCAATAATTGCAATGAGGGAAATGATGACTGTTGAAGTTTTAAGGTTAGGACATAGAGGAGAAAGAGATAAAAGAATATCCACTCACGTGGCTTTAACTGCGAGAGCACTTGGGGCAGATAAGATTATATTTACAACCGAAGATGAGCACGTTAAAAATAGTGTGGAAAAAATTGTTAATAATTGGGGAGGAAATTTTGAATTTTCTGTTGAGAAAAAATGGAGACAGTATGTAAAAGATTTTAAAAAAAGAGGTGTGGTAGTGCATTTAACAATGTATGGTGCAAATGTAAATGAATCAATAAACGAAGTAAAAGATGAGTTAAAGAATGGAAAGGACATTTTGGTTGTTATTGGAGCTGAAAAGGTTCCAAAAGATATTTATGAACTCGCGGATTATAATATATCAATAGGAAACCAGCCACACTCAGAAGTTGCAGCGTTGGCAATATTTTTGGATCGACTATTTGAGGGAAAAACACTATATAGGGACTTTAAGGATGCAAAAATAAAAATAATTCCTTCCAATGACAAAAAAACAGTAATAATAAACAAATAACATCAGATCAAAATAAATATTTAAGAATTATAAAAACGAAAACATAAAATATTACAAAAATAAAAACTATAAAACTATAAAAATAAATTAAACGAGAGAGGATAGATATGGAAATTATTCTACCAACAATAAAGCCCACAAATTTAGAAAATATCTTAATAAAAAGAAGATCTATTCGAAGATATTCTCCCTCTCCCTTAACAATTGAAGAACTCTCACATATCCTATTTTCTGCCTATGGGATAACTAACGAGTTGGGTTTTAGAACCGTTCCCTCCGCAGGAGCCACTTATCCATTAGAAATATATGTTAGTGTTAAAGATGTGTTAGATATTGAAAGTGGAGTTTATAAATATAATCCTGAAAGGCATTCAATAATAAAAATTCTTGAAGAAGAAATAGGTTATGAACTCGCTATCTATTCATTAAATCAAATGTTCATCGCAGAAGCTCCGATAGTTTTAATAATAACCGCAGAATATCAAAGAACCACGGGCGTTTATGGGAAGAGAGGAGTTAGGTATGTTCATATGGAAGTGGGGCATGTTGCTCAGAATATCTACCTAACTGCAACATCACTGGGTCTTGGAACTGTTTCAGTAGGGGCCTTTTTAGATGAAGAAATTAAAAATTTACTAAATATTAAAGAAGATCCTCTGTTAATAATGCCTATTGGAAGAAGAGAGGTGATATAAGATGATAGATACCCACATACATTCTGATACAAGAGGACTTGAAGACCTCGAGTTAATGGCAATGTGTTTAGATGGAGTTATAACATTAGCCCATGACCCTTATGAAATGAAGAGTTTAGAGGTCTGGGAATCGCACGTTGAAAAACTTTTAAAATCAGAAGTAGATAGGGCTAACAAGGTGGGGTTAAATCTATTTATTTGTGTAGGAGTTCATCCAAGAGCAATTCCGCCAGATCTCGATGAGGCAATTTTAAAAATAAAGGAATATATAACCCACAATAAGGTTGTTGGAATTGGGGAGATTGGCTTAGAAAAAGCAACAAAAGAAGAAAAAAATGCATTTATTAAGCAGTTAACCTTAGCTGAGGAGTTGAATTTGCCAGTTGTGATACATACACCAAGAAGGAATAAGGAGGAAATAACCAAGGAGATCTTAGAAGAGATCTTAACTCTGAACTTAAAAAATAAAGATATTGTGATAGAACACTGCAATAAACAAACGACCAAAATGGTTATCGATGAAGAGCTTTACGTTGGATTAACAGTTCAGCCGGGAAAGTTAACACCTCAAGAGGCGGTTGAAATAATTAAAGAATACAAGGACTTTTCAAATAAGATACTTTTAAATAGTGATTCTTCCTCTAATGCCTCAGATGTATTGGCTGTTCCAAGAACGGTTTTAAAAATGAAACTCTCAAACATAGATCGAGAAGTGATCTATAGGGTTAGTCATAAAAATGCCGTAGAGTTGTTTGGATTGACAATTTTTTAAATATTGAATCCAATAATTAATGATAAACTTTAATTTTATTTTTTATTTTATACTATTTTGGCATGATTTATTCTATTATATAAAAACCTTAAATCTAATTATCATAAAAAATTTAAAAAATTAAAAAATCTCACTCGTAATCGTAATATAGAATATTAGCATACATAATTGTGTAATATTACATTTATCAATACCATTTTAATATTTTAATTTAATTATATTTTAATTATTTTATTATTTTATCCTAACTGCATCTAAATTCATAGGAACACATGTTTGTTTTTTAAATAACCTTCTAACTGTGTCTGCAAAATCCAAACACTTACTCTCCTCTCCATGAACCATTATTATCTTTTCAGGAGAGGGTTTTAATCTTCTAATATATTTAATTAACTGCTTTCTATCGCTATGTCCAGAGAATCCTTCAATTGTATAAACCTGTAAATTTATTGGTATGGACTTGGTTTTTCCATTTCTTGTAACTATTGGAATCTCCTTCCAACCTCTTTGCACTTTTCTCCCCAACGTTCCCTCCGCCTGATAACCTACAAATATTATTGCGTTTTTCTCATCAGGAGCTAAGTGTTTTAAATATTCAACACTTGGCCCTCCTGTTAACATTCCAGATGTTGCCAATATTACGCAAGGTTCATCGCTATCAATAACTTTTCTTCTCTCATTCGTGCTTCCAACTCTTCTAAATACCTCCGATAGGAAAGGATTATCCCCTTCGTGGAATATCTTCTGCCTCATCTCTTTTGATAGATATTCTGGATATGCAGTGTGTATCGCAGTTGCTTCCCAGATCATTCCATCTAAATAGACAGGAGCATTAAATATACCTTGATTATATCCTTCCTCTAAAACAAGCATTAATTCCTGAGCTCTCCCAACACCAAAGACAGGAATTAAAACCTTCCCACCTTTATCTGTTGTTTCACTAACTACTTTCAAAAGCTCCCTCTCTGCCTCATCTCTCTCTGGTAAAACATCATCATAAGCTCCGTAAGTTGATTCTATGATTAATGTTTCCAATCTTGGAAATTGACAAACAGCTGGCTCTAAAAGTCGAGATGTTTCAAATTTTATATCTCCTGTGTAAGCTAAATTATACAACCCCTCTCCAATGTGGAGGTGAGCAATGGCTGATCCAAGCACGTGCCCTGCATTATGTAGGGTTAGTTTTATTGTTGGGCTTATATCGGTTGTAACTCCGTAGTCGATGGGGATTGTATGTTTAACGCACGTTTTTATGTCTTTTGAAGAATAAGGAACTTCTTTTCCTTCTTTTTTAGCGATTTCCAAATAATCTTTTTGTAATAATGTCATAAGATCTCTTGTGGGTCTTGTGCAATAGACAGGCCCATCATAACCATATCTAAACAACCCGGGAACAAAACCACAGTGATCTAAGTGAGCATGAGTTATAATAACTGCATCTAAGTCCTCTATTGAGAATTCTGGGGCATCAAAGTGTGGAAATGCTTTATCTTCACAGGCAACGTTAATTCCACAATCGATTAAAACTCTTGTATCTGGTGTTTGCACGTATAGGCAGGATCTACCGACTTCTCTTGCTCCTCCTAAAAAAGAGACCCTTATCCAATAATCTCCCCTAACAACAATATCCCGATGTATTCTCCTTCCTATTCTTCTAAGAATCTCTTTAACTTCGTCTCTCTCCCTATAAAGTGTTGCCCTAATTGCTTTTATTGTTTCAGATTGTATTGGAGGAGATCTTACTGGTTTAGGTGCCCATCTTATTGCTTTTTTTATCATTTCTAATGTTTTCCCTTCTTTTCCAATAACAAGACCTGGTTTTTTTGATTCGATTATAACCTCTCCCGTGTTTGCATCAAAAACAAAGTTTGTTATCTCTGCCTCTTCTGGAACAATTTCATATATTTTCTTTTTTGCAATTTCTGGCTCTACCAAAACAGAGGGATCGGGTCTTATTGATATTCTTTTTCTAAGATCTTTTGCAAGATTTTTTATTATTTCGTTTGTAAATATTTCTGGGTTTTTAACATAGACAACAACCTCAGGCCCCTCAAATTGAACATCTACAATTTTTGCCTCTTTTGGAGATTTTTTTATTATCTCTTTTTTTATGTTTTCTAAAACCTCTTCTGCTGACAAAATAATCCTCCTCCATATTTTTTAAATGTTTTTAAATTGAAAATTACACACATTGTTAAGTTAAAAAATGAAAATTGTATGGAGTAAAATGTTAAAATAGAACCATTCTAAAATTTTTATTTATTTAATTTGATTACTTATCTATTTTTATTTTTAATTATTTCTATTAAATTATTGTTTAATGACGGTTTATAATTGTTTTGATATGGTTTTGTTTGCATCTATAAACATAAATAGTGATTCTAAAAAATACTTAAATAGTTATACATACTCATTTTTATATCTTTTTATTTTATCCTTATATTTTTATTTTTTGAGTTGTTGAGGGTTTTATTAAGGAATTTTTATTTGCTTTTTTTCCTTCTTTTTGTAGTTTTCTTCTTAGATTTCGATTTATCATTTTCTAATAATTTAGTTATCTCTTCATCACTTAGTAATTTAACGCCATCTTTTGTAATAACTGCCACAGAAACTCCATTTCCAGAATAAGTATCTCTTTCCATTGCTGATTTTAATGCCTTTAACGCTAATTTTAATCCTTCTTCTATTGACATATCCCTATCATACTCCGCCTCTAAAACCCCGTAGGCAATTGGAGAACCAGAACCTGTCGATGTAAAGGTTTTTTCTTCATTCATTCCTCCAAGTGGATCTAAGGAGAATAATTTAGGCCCATCTGTAAGATCATAGCCCCCTATAATTATCTGAGTTAAAAAAGGAAACATTCTGCTTGAATGTAGGATATTGCTTAATAAAGTAGCACAAGCTCTTGGAGAGATGTTTTTACCAGTTCTCATTTTATACAATCTTGCTTCTGCGATTAATGCCCTAACTATTGCTTGGGCATCCCCTACACTTCCTGCGATAGTCATTGCAATGTAATCATCTATCTTATATAATTTTTTTGCCTCTTTATCTGCTATCAGATTTCCCATTGATGCCCTTTTATCTGTCGCTAAGATCACAGCATCATCACAGATCAAACCGACGGTGGTTGTTCCTTTCATTGTATCCATTTTTTCACCTTATCATTAAAATTATTAATTTTAAATTAAAGTTTATTTTATAAAATTTAAATTTATCTAATTTTTTATTTAATTTTATTTTTATGTGGTTAGTGTAGAGTTATTTAACGGCTATTCTTACACCATGTAAATAGGTTTATTTAAAAAAATTAAAAAGCATTAGTATGTCTTTGCTATTGCGATATACTTCTTTCCTTTATACTCTGTCTCTCCTAAAATAGTTGCCTCTACTTTCTCTTCAAGGTCCTCTTTATATATCTCCCTATCGTATGGAATTAATACAACCCCTCTTTTTTCAGATAAAATATTTTTAATTTTTCCAAAATCTGCATCTTCAAGCATTGTTATATATTCCTCAAATTTTTTATAAGCTTTATCTTTAATATTTTCCATAATATTATTTAAAGTTTTTTCTATTATATCTTCTAATTGCTCATCTTCAACTTGAAATTTTTCCATCGTGTCTCTCCTAAATATTGTTATCTTTCCACTTTCTATATCTTTCGGCCCTACTTCGATTCTTAAAGGAACTCCTTTTATTTCCCAATCGTAAAACTTCTTTCCAGGCCTTATATCTCTATCATCAATATAAACTCTGTATTTATCTTTTAACCTCTCATAGATCTCTTTTGATTTTTCCATAACCATTTCTTTTTTTCCTTTAAAGATCAGTGGAACAATTACTATCTGTAGAGGAGCAACTACTGGAGGGAGAATTAATCCTTTCTCATCTCCATGAATTGCGATAATTGAAGCAATAACTCTATCCGATATTCCATAACAGGTTTGATATGCAAAATCTTTATCTCCGGTTGGGGTTTCGAATATAATTTCAAAGGTTTTAGAGAAATTTTGCCCTAAATTATGGACAGTTGCTATTTGCATAACCCTTCCATCTGGAAATATTGTATCAAATGCCATCGTATACTCTGCTCCTGGAAATTTATCCCATTCTGGCCTTTTTGAGATTAAGTAAGGAATACCCAAAGTATCAAAGAATTTTTTATAAATAGATATTGCCTCTTCAACTTGTTTTTCTGCTTCTTCTTTTGTTGAATGTGCTGTGTGTGCCTCTTTAAATGTCATTATCTCTCTTAATCTAATTAAAGGTCTGGTGTGTTTCGTTTCATATCTAAATGTATTAACTATTTGATATACTTTTATCGGAAGATCTGTATGGACTTTAACCCATAATTTCATCATATAATATATTGGTGTTTCTGATGTTGGTCTTAATGCCAATTTAACATCTAACGGAGTTTTTCCACCATGAGTTACCCAGTAAACCTCATCTTCAAATCCTTTTATATGCTCTGCCTCTTTTGCCAATAGATCCTCTGGAATTAACATTGGAAATAATGTTTCATCGTGCCCTGTTTCATCTAACAATCTCCTTATTAGTTCAAATGCATATCTTCTGATTTTAAATCCATATGGAAGATAAACCCCACACCCTTTTATAGGGTATCTTACATCATAAATTCCTGCCTTTTCTAAAATATCAGAATACCACTCTGAAAAATCCAAAATTTCACCTCTGTTGATTTTAGCCAATATCTATTTCCTATTGACATTACTCTTTTAAATTTTTTATTAATCTTTTATTATTCCTTTTATATAAATATACGAATATAATAAAACTTCTGCTTCAATTTAATCAACCTTATTAGTAAAAAGAGATCTAATTTTAGTTATTTATTTAAATCGTTATTTTATATCGCGTCTCATATTCATATAACAAAATGTGATGATTTTAATTTAAGATGATAGAAACCTTATCAAAATAAACGCTTTCCATCCTCCAAGAGGTCTGATTTTAACAAATATTTTAGGTTATAAAACAATATATTTTCCTTCAATAACAATTTCCATCCTTCAAGAGGTCTGATTTTAACTTTAACATGAATTATTGGCTGAATTGAACAATATGGAAAATATTTCCATCCTTCAAGAGGTCTGATTTTAACATTTTTGTAATAAACGATTTAAATAATATAGAAAAAATTTCCATCCTTCAAGAGGTCTGATTTTAACGCTTAAAGTCCTGATTTCCATACCAATTGCTGTTTATTTCCATCCTTCAAGAGGTCTGATTTTAACTATAATTCCATATATCCCTATAACTCTTAACAATAAATTTCCATCCTTCAAGAGGTCTGATTTTAACTTTTTGGGATTTTCTTAACTGTTTCAATTAATCCTCATTTCCATCCTTCAAGAGGTCTGATTTTAACAACTTGTTGGACACGCTTGTGTCTCTCTTAAACAGCAATATTTCCATCCTTCAAGAGGTCTGATTTTAACCAATTTCAAATATTAGTTCATAATTATCTTCTTCAAAAATTAAATTTCCATCCTTCAAGAGGTCTGATTTTAACTTCTTTTCCTGTATTTATCATTAAAATTCACAAGTAATTTCCATCCTTCAAGAGGTCTGATTTTAACGCACCTGCAAAGGCAAAAAAGGCAACAATAAAAGCGTTAAAAATTTCCATCCTTCAAGAGGTCTGATTTTAACAAGTGGCATTTTTCAAACATAATCAATATTTATTCTCTTCATACATATGCTTTTCTATCAATAATTTTTCTACCCCTAAATAACCCCTTTTCTTTATAAACCCTATAACAAAACAATTCAGACGTGTATTTAAAAAACAACAATAAATAATAAACAAAAACAGATAACTAAAATAATCAACCGTGGATTTCTAAAAACAACCACAAACAATTAAAAACTCTAAAAAATCTCCATAATCAAAAACATCTAAATATATGAAATAATAAAATAAGCCACCCCTTCGAAACCCCCTAAAAACAAATAAAAAATAAAAACTAAGACAAAAAACCAAAAACACAAAAAACAAAAACAAACAACAAGTTAAATAAAAAAACAACATATGGTTAAAATATAAAAAGCATTATCAATTTATTAGAAAATGGGTGTAATAAATCTATTTGGTGAGAAGATGGCTGTGCATCCGATTGATTATAGATATGGAACAGAAGAAATGAAGGGAATATGGGAAGAAGAAAATAAATTGGAGAAAATGTTAAAGGTAGAGGCGGCATTAGCCAAGGCACAGGCAGAACTTGGATTAATTCCAAAGGAAGCGGCAGAAGAGATAAACAAAAAAGCATCAATCAAGTATGTAAAATTGGATAGGGTTAAAGAAATTGAGAGACAGACAAAACATGATGTTGTTGCGATGATTAGAGCTTTGGCAGAGGTATGTGAGGGAAATGCAGGAGAGTATATTCACTTTGGGGCTACATCAAACGATATTGTGGATACTGCCAACTCTCTCTTATTAAAAGAATCTATCGAGATTATTGAAGATAAATTAAAGCAGTTAAGAGATATTTTATTAGATAAAGCAGAAGAGCATAAATATACTGTTTGTGTTGGAAGAACCCATGGACAGCATGCAATTCCAACAACCTACGGAATGAGATTTGCTCTATGGGCGGCTGAAATTGACAGACACTTAGAGAGGTTAAATGAAGCAAAAAAGAGGATATGTGTTTCTATGATTACAGGGGCTGTTGGAACAATGGCAGCCATGGGAGAGAAAGGATTAGAGGTGCATAAAAGAGTAGCTGAGATCTTGGGTTTAGAGCCGGTTTTAATTTCAAACCAAGTTATACAAAGAGATAGACATGCAGAGTTTGTCTTTTTATTGTCTTTAATTGCACAAACATTAAATAAAATTGGTATCACAGTTAGAAGTATGCAAAGAACTGAAATTGGAGAATTGGAAGAGGAGTTTGATCCTACAAAACAGACAGGATCATCTACAATGCCACACAAGAGAAACCCTATAACATTTGAGCAGATTTGCGGTTTATCAAGGGTTGTAAAATCACTATGCATTGCTGAAATGGATAATATTCCACTTTGGGAGGAGAGGGACTTAACAAACTCATCAGCTGAGAGATGTATATTTGCGGAGGTTTGCGTTTTAACAGATCATATATTAAATTTGGCAATTAAAGGGATTAAAAAATTGAGGGTAAATAAAGAAAATGTCGAGAGAAATTTAAACTTAACAAAAGGGCTTATAATGGCTGAGAGGATAATGATAGAGTTGGCTAAAAGAGGAATGGGTAGACAAACAGCTCATGAGATTGTAAGGCAGTGTGCAATGAAGGCCTATGATGAAAAAAGGCACTTAAAAGATGTTTTATTAGAAAATGAAGAAGTTATGAAGTATTTAACAAAGGAAGAGTTGGAAAAGTTGATGGATCCTAAGACATACATCGGATTAGCTCCGCAAATCGTTGATGAAGTGATTAAAACTCTAAAAAATAAATAAAATCAAGGGCAAACATTAATTTACACCTCCGAGCGTATGCGGAGAGGTGTTAGTTTTGATGAACCTTTATTAAAGGTTCATCCTAAGGGCATATATTGGATCAGCCCCTAAAATAGTTGATGAAGTGATTAAAACTCTAAAAAATAAATAAAATTGAGAAATATTTTTTGCCTGTTATTATTCTCTTCCAATTTTTTAGAGGGATTTTTATGGGTTTTATGGGAGCAATATCAAAAGATGGACTTAATATTGCAAATAAATCAAGGGAAATAGTTAGAAATAAAATAAAAGATGTCTTAGGGGATAAAATAAATAACTTTAACGATGAGGAGATGGGAATT
The DNA here is from genome assembly GCA_013153845.1 of Methanococci archaeon. Classification (GTDB taxonomy): domain Archaea; phylum AGJL01; class Methanococci; order Methanococcales; family Methanocaldococcaceae; genus Methanocaldococcus. The sequence continues at coordinate 62,814 of JAADDS010000063.1, forward strand.
ATAGAGAGAGTGGTTCATGCAACTGCCGATCCTGAGTATGCCAAACTTTTAGTATTTAAAAATAATCCAATAGAGGAAGGAATTAAAGCAGTAAAAGAAAAAAGACCGATAATTGTTGATGTAAATATGATTAAAGCAGGGATTAGATATGATAACGTTAAATGCTTTATAGATCATCCCGATGTTTTTGAAATAGCTAAAAAAGAAGGAATAACAAGAGCAGTTGCCTCAATGAGATTAGCAAAGGACTTAATAGATGATGGAATTGTAGTTATTGGAAATGCTCCAACGGCATTATTTGAAGTTATAAGGTTAATTAAAGAAGAGGATATATATCCAAGATTAGTTATAGGAGTTCCAGTAGGGTTCGTTCAAGCAGCAGAGTCAAAAGAAGAACTCAGAAAGCTAAACATACCTAATATCTCAACAGTTGGACCAAAAGGTGGAACTCCTGTGGCAGTTTCGATAATAAACGGCATTATTGCCTATGCAAAAAAAGGAAAAGCTTAAGGGGAGAAGATGGAAATATTAGTTAGATATGGAGAGATTGGGTTAAAATCTACTCCAATTAGAAGAAATTTAGAAGAAATTTTAAGAAAGAACATTATAAAACTATTCAGAAAGTATGAAATAGATGCTGATGTTATAATATTACATAGAAGATTACTTATTAAATTAAATACTAAAAATAAGGAAGATTTAGCAATAAAACTATTAAAAAAGGTTTCAGGGATTGTTTCATATAGTCCAGTTTATGAATGTAAGTTGGATATTGAGGAGATCTCAAACACAGCCATCCAACTGCTAAGAAAAAAGATAAAATCTCTAAATATTGGAGATAACGCTAAAAATATAACGTTTGCAGTTAAAACAAAGAGAAGTTATAAAAAATTCCCATACACATCAGTTGAAGTAAATGAAAAGGTTGGAGAGAAAGTTATTGAAAAACTTGGGTTAAATGTTGATTTAGAAAACCCGGATATTGTAATTGGTATTGAGATATTAAAAGATAGAGCATATGTTTTTACTGAAAAATACGAGGGTATTGGGGGCTTACCTGCTGGAAGTCAAGGAAGGGCACTCTGTTTAATATCTGATGGAATAGATAGTCCTGTTGCAACTTTTATGATGATTAAGAGAGGTTGTAGGGTTGTTTTATTACATTTGAAGATGAGCGAAGAGGCATTAAATAAAGTTAGAAAAATTGTGGATATTTTAAGTGATTATGATACAGATTTGGAATTTGTTGTTTATGATTATAAAAAGGATATGAACAACCTCATAGAAAAACTGTCCCAAATAAAAAAAGAGAACTACACTTGCATATTTTGTAAAAAGAACATGCTTAAAGTTGCTAAAAAATATGCTAAATATTTAGATTGTGATGCCATAATAACGGGAGACAACTTGGGACAAGTCGCTTCTCAAACATTAAAAAACTTGAGAGTTATAAGTGAAGGAGTGGATTATTTGATATTGAGGCCATTAATAGGGCTTGATAAGGATGAAATAATTAAAATAGCCAAGGATATTGGAACTTACGAAATATCAACTGAAAAGGAGATAAAATGTCCTTACCTACCAAAACATCCTAAAACCGTTGCTAAACCGGAAGAAATCAAAAAAATTAAAGAAAAGATTAAAATCTAAGGTTAGTTTATTTATTTAGTTTGACAAATTAACAAATCTGTAAATTTATAGAAGTAGAGTATTCCATATCCATTTTTCCCTATGATAGATAATTTTCCAAAAAACTTCAAAACCAAACCGAAAATTTTAAATACTGCCTCAATAATAATGTCATCTTGTAAAATTTTTGAGGTGATATTATGGCTGAGCTTCCAGTTGCACCATTTGAAAGAATTTTGAAAAAGGCAGGAGCAGAGAGAGTTAGTAGAGCTGCTGCTG
>JAADDS010000074.1 GCA_013153845.1 Methanococci archaeon
ATCAACAGTATTTAATAATTTAATATTTAATATAAATTTGGTGGAGATAATGATCTCAAAAACCGCAAAGATTGCAAGAGGAGCAGTAGTCGTTGGAGATGTTAGTATTGGAGATTACTCGTCAGTTTGGTATAATGCAGTTGTTAGAGGAGACGTGGATAAAATAATAGTTGGAAATTATTCAAATATACAGGATTGCTGTGTTGTTCATTGCTCTAAGGGCTATCCTACTATAATCAAGGATTATGTTAGTATAGGGCATGGAGCGGTTATCCACGGTTGTAAAATTGAAGATAACGTTTTAGTTGGGATGAATGCAACGATATTGAACGGGGCTAAGATTGGAGAGAACTGTATAATTGGAGCTAATGCATTGATAACTCAGAACAAAGAGATCCCTCCAAATAGTTTGGTTTTAGGCATTCCTGGAAAAGTTGTTAGGGAATTAACAGAGGAGGAAATCAAAAGTATAAAAGAGAATGCAATAAGATATGTTAAATTATCTGAGATACTATAAAGGTTATAGAGGAATATTTTTGTAGGATCATATTAAATTAAAACAAAATATCTATATGACACAAAATAATACACAAATAATATGAATGGTATAAATATAAAAAATTGAAAAATATTTGCAAATAAATTTTCGAGGTGAATTAAAATGGTAAATCTTGGATTTGTTATTGCTGAATTCAACAGGGATATAACCTACATGATGGAGAAAGTAGCAGAAGAGCATGCAGAATTTTTAGGGGCTAATGTGAAATACAAAATTATCGTTCCCGGGGTCTTTGATATGCCATTAGCAGTTAAAAAGTTGTTAGAGAAAGATGATGTTGATGCTGTTGTAACAATTGGATGTGTTATTGAAGGAGAGACAGAGCATGATGAAATTGTAGTGCATAACGCAGCGAGAAAGATAGCAGATCTATCTTTACAGTATGATAAGCCCGTTGCCCTTGGAATATCAGGGCCGGGAATGACTCGACTACAAGCAGAGGAGAGAGTTGATTATGGTAAGAGAGCAGTTGAAGCAGCTGTTAAAATGGTTAAGAGATTGAAGGCGTTAGATGAGTAAAAGAGAATAAAAAGGGAAATTATGATATTGGAAGAGGTTTATGAAACTATAAAACAAAGAATAAAAGAAAAGCCAGAAGGTTCTTATGTGGCAAAGCTAACAACCGATGATAAAAAGTCAGCAATAAATAAGATATGTGAGAAGATTGGAGAGGAGGCGACTGAACTAATCTTAGCAGCCAAGGATAACAAAAAGGATGAGATTATTTATGAGGCAGCTGATTTAATATTTCATACTATGGTTTTACTGGCTTATAGGGGCATAGAGTTTGAAGACCTATTAAAGGAGTTTGAACAGAGGAGAAAATAACATATCCATGGTAATCTTAAAATTTTAAATGTTTATAGTTTTTATGCATCTTTTTGCTTTTATTTACCTTTTAATTAAATAATTAATTTTTATTTTAATTGTATTTGATATTACTTTGTTAATATTACCTTGCTAATTTCATTGTTATCAAGTTTGGTTGAATTAGTTTGATTTTTCATTATTATTTATTTTTATTATTTTTATTTATTATTTTATTAGGTGGAGAAGATGGTAGTTAAAAATGTTAAAATATATGTCTTAGGAGAAGATTACGCAGGATACAACAGCCCTTTTTTAAGTCAACATGGTTTGTCTCTTCTGATTAAAATAGAAAATAGCAATGGGATAATAAAAAATATCCTCTTCGACGTTGGAACTTATGCAAAACCAATATTATTCAATATGAAACTCTTGCAGTTAGATCCTCAAAATATAGATGCAATTATACTCTCACACAGCCATATAGATCATACAGGCGGAGTTGTAGAGATGGTTAAAGCCATTCAAAAAAATCCTATACCGATATTTGCCCATCCACATATATTTAAAACAAGTTTTGCATTAGATCCTGAATTTTCCCTTGCAAATTCGCTTACTGAAAGTATAAAAAAGGATGTTGAGAGATCGGGGGGAAGATGGATTCTAAGTAGCGATCCTATACGTTTAATAGAAGGGGTCTCAACTCTTGGAGAGATCAAAAAAGAAGAACAGTTGGAATTTGAAAAAACTCCAACTATAAAATTGTATTATCTTGAAAATGGTAAATTAGTCAAAGATAGAGTAGAAGATGAAATAGGATTGTATATAGAAACAAGAAAGGGACTTGTAGTTGTAAGCGGATGCTCTCATCCCGGAATAGTTAGTATGATCAAAAAAGCCATACATTTAAGTGGTGTTAATAAGGTTTACGCAGTTATCGGTGGATTTCATTTAATTGATGCAGATGAAGATCGAATAAATAAAACAATAGCCCATTTAAAAAAATTAGGAGTTGAGAGAATATACACTGGCCATTGCACTGGGTTTAAAGCAGAGTATATGTTGTCAAAAGAGTTCGGAGAGAGATTTGAACGGCTTCATGCTGGTAAAGTAATAGAGATATAATGGTGAGATATTGAGAGGGTTTATAATAGGAAGATTCCAGCCATTTCATAAAGGACATTTGGAAGTTATAAAAAAGATAGGGAAAGAGGTTGATGAGATAATCATAGGAATTGGAAGTGCACAAAAAAGCCATACATTAAAAGATCCATTCACAGCAGGAGAGCGAATATTGATGATAACCCAATCACTAAAAGATTATGATTTAACCTATTATCCGATTCCAATAAAAGATATTGAATTTAACTCAATCTGGGTATCTTATGTTGAGTCGTTAACTCCTCCGTTTGATATTGTATATAGCGGAAATCCGTTAGTTAGGGTTTTGTTTGAAGAAAGGGGTTATTTAGTCAAAAAACCAGAGATGTTTAATAGGAAAGAATTTTCGGGAACTGAGATCCGAAGAAGAATGTTAACTGGGGAGAAATGGGAGCACTTGGTTCCTAAGGCAGTTGTAAATGTTATTAGAGAGATAAATGGGGTTGATAGAATTAGAAAATTAAGCCAAACAGATAAATAAAAATAATAAATAAAATAACAAATAAAGCGATATACGAATTTAATGGTAAAAATCCCAACATATAACGAATTTAAAACAGAAATATATAAAACTTAAATTACAAATATAAATTAGTAAAATGGTAAAAATAATAAAAGGGAGTGTAAATGAAAGAAAAGATCATAGATATGGAAAATCCCAAAGATATTATTGATTATTTAAACAGTGTGGACTTGGATGAGTATGTTGAAATTTACTTTGGAAGAGTGCATGTAGAAGGAAGATTAATGCAGTATAGCGAAGGATTTGTAAGATTAGTTCATGAAAAATATGGAATCATTGAAGTAGAACTTGAAAATATATTAAACGACCTCTTAGAAGTTGTTCACAGCGATGGAGAACGAAGAGTGGTAATAAGATTTTATTAACGTTAAATATTTATCAACCAAATTGATTATTATAACTATTAAGAAGTAAAATTATTTATAGTATTTTTGTCTATTTTAAAGATAAACTTCTCCAAACCATAAACCTTGCTAATTATCTTCTACAATTTAAATTTAATTTTAGATTTTAATTTTTTTAATAACAAGCCGAACTTTAAATCACTAATTTTTAAATCAAAAAATTATTCACAGTTTTGAGGTAGAAAACATGCATTGGTCGGATATAATTGCAGAGAAATTAATAAACGAAAGAAAAGAAGAAAAATATGTTGTAGCAAGTGGTATTACCCCATCTGGTCATATTCATGTCGGAAATGCAAGGGAAACACTAACCGCGGATGCAATATATAAAGCATTAATCCATAAGGGAGTTGATGCAGAACTGATCTTTATAGCAGATACTTACGATCCACTTAGAAAACTCTACCCTTTTTTACCCGAAGATTTTAAAGAATACATAGGTATGCCTATAAGTGAAATCCCCTGCCCAGAAGGTTGTTGTAAAAGTTATGCAGATCACTTTTTAAACCCCTACTTAGAAAGTTTAAACGATTTAGGGATTGAGTTAACAACTTATAAAGCAGATGAAAATTACAAAAAAGGTTTATACGATGAAAAAATAAAAATTGCATTAGAAAACAAAGAAAAAATTAGGGACATATTAAACAAATTTAGATCAAACCCTCTACCAGAGGACTGGTTTCCGATAAACGTTGTCTGTGAAAACTGCGGAAGATTAAAAACAAAAGTTTTGAATTACGATAAAGAAAAAGAAAAAGTTATTTATAGATGCGAGTTTTGTGGACATGAAGGAGAGGTAAAGCCATACAAGGGAAGGGCTAAACTTCCATGGAGAGTGGACTGGCCAGCAAGATGGTCAATATTCAACGTATCTATTGAGCCAATGGGTAAGGATCATGCAGCAGCGGGAGGAAGTTATGATACAGGAGTTTTAATTGCAAGGGAGGTTTACAACTATACTCCACCTAAAAAGGTTGTTTATGAATGGATTCAGTTGAAGGTTGGGGATAAAGCAGTCCCAATGAGTTCATCAAAAGGGGTTGTCTTCGCAGTAAAAGATTGGACACACATTGCTCATCCAGAAATTTTAAGATTTTTACTATTAAGAAGTAAACCAACAAAACACATTGATTTTGATTTAAAGAAAATTCCCGACTTGGTAGATGAATACGATAGATTGGAAGATCAGTTCTTTGAAATTAAGGGGAAAGAAGAGTTGAGTGATGATGAAAAAGAAAAAATAAGAATATATGAACTTTCAACTCCAAAAATCCCTGAGAAAAAACCGTTCATCATACCATATCGATTTTGTTCAATCATCGGGCAATTAACATATGATGAGAGCAAAAAAGATGTGGATATGAACAAAGTGTTTGAAATATTAAAGAGGAACAATTATGTGGTTAAAGATATAGATGAATTTAGTATTAAAAAATTAAGAGATCGGTTGATCATGGCAAGAAACTGGGCTTTGAAATATGGAGAGAAACTTATAATAATTGATGAAGAAGAAGCGAAAAAGATCTATGAAAATCTAAAAGATAAGCAAAAAGAATGGATAAAATACTTTGCAGAGAAACTAAAATCTGTTAATTTTGATGCCCTAACTTTGCATGAGTTAATATATCAAACAGCAAAAGAACTCGGTTTAAATCCAAGAGAGGCATTTCAGGCATCATATATGATACTCTTAGGTAAAAAGTATGGGCCAAAGTTGGGGGCATTCTTAGCAACACTTGGGAAGGACTTTGTTATTAGGAGATACTCCTCACTCTAATTAACATTTCACTCTAAAATATTTTGTTATCAAAATAATTGATCTCTACCTAATTATTTTTGAAATCCCTATTTATTTTTGGTGATAATAATGATAAGAATCCATGCATTGGAAGAAGTCAAAGGAAATCACAAAGGCATTGTGGAAAAAGAATTCGAACAACTTGTTGAAGAGTTAAAAAATAAATATAATGCAAAACTTAGATATGTAGATGAAGACATTGAGGAAGATGAACATCTAAAATTTTACACAAAAATAGGAGAGTTTGAAATTGATTTCAATAATTTTAAGGATTATATAAATTTCTGCTTGAAATATGGCGCAGATATTGAAGTTATAAAACCAGAAAAAATAAAACTTAAAGCCGAAGAGATAAATGAGACACTTGGGGTAGTGATAAATGCTTTTAAGTCATTTGTAGATAGGTATAAGATAGGATTTAATATCTACCTCAAAGAAAAAAAAGACATTGATATAGAAGAATTCAAAAAAGGAAAGTATGATGAAGAAGAGATTGTAGAATTTGAAGAAGACGGATACATAAGAGTAAAAGCAGTTTTTGAAGGAATCGGAAAGAGCGAAGAGGAAGTTATAAGAAATTTAATAACATCACTTGATCGAGAAGAGATCGTAATAAACAAAATCTTAACCAAAAACTTTGATGAAAAGAACTTTAATGGTTTAATAGCGATAGATCTATTATGCTTACCTTTTGAAATGTTCGAAATTGCATATAAATACTTACCAGTTGCATTATCAGTTCAAAGAGAAGAGATCGAGTTAACCTTATCTGACATTCAAGATATTGGAAATGAAATCTCAGGGGCAATGTTTGAGCTTAGCCATGCAGTTGTAATGAGAAGATGAGTTCTCTGATCATTTAAAAGTTAGATTAAATATCCATTGCTTTATAGAAAGCATCACCAAGCATAGCGAGGGTTAAGCTTTTTCTAAAAGATTTTAGAGGTGATAAATTGCATCCTGCTTTAAAATATATGAGGAGAGATAGATTACCACATATTTTTTGTTCTGGATGTGGAAATGGAATTGTTATTAACTGCTTTTTAAAGGCAATCGAAGACCTAAATATAAAGCCAGAGGACTATATAGCTGTTTCAGGAATTGGATGTTCTTCGAGAATTCCTGGATATTTATATTGTGATTCCTTACACACAACCCACGGAAGGCCTATTGCATTTGCAACCGGAATTAAGATAGCAAGAGCAGATAAACACGTTGTTGTATTTACCGGAGATGGGGACTTGGCAGCCATAGGTGGAAATCACTTTATACACGGATGTAGGAGGAATATAGATTTAACTGTCATCTGTATAAACAATAACATCTATGGAATGACTGGAGGGCAGGTTTCTCCAACAACCCCCTACGGAAAAAAGGCAACAACTGCTCCTTATGGTAGTATAGAGAACTCTATGGATCTTTGCAAATTGGCGATCTCTGCGGGGGCAAGTTATGTTGCAAGATGGACAACAGCCCATCCAATTCAACTCGTTAATTCAATAAAAAAGGGCATTCAGAAGAAGGGTTTTGCATTTATTGAAGTTATCTCACAGTGTCCAACATACTACGGACGATTTAATGTATCAAGAAAACCAGCCGATATGATTAAATTTCTAAAAGAAAACTCCATATATATAAGTAAAGCTAAAAATATGAGTGAGGAAGAGTTAAATGGAAAAATTGTTGTTGGAGAGTTTTTAGATATAGAAAAACCCGAGTTTGTTGAGGAACTGCATAAGTTAATTGAGAAGTTAAAAAATTAAAGAGATAAAAATATTATAATTAAAAACCTTTACTCGTTTTTATGGTGAAATAATGAGAAAAGAGATAAGATTATCTGGTTTTGGTGGTCAAGGAATTATTTTAGCAGGAGTTATTTTAGGAAGGGCAGCAGCGTTGTATGATAAAAAAGAGGCAGTTCAAACACAGTCCTATGGGCCAGAGGCAAGAGGAGGGGCAAGCAAGTCAGAAGTGGTTATTAGTGATGAGCCAATTGACTTCCCAAAAGTAATAAAACCAGATATATTGGTTTGTTTATCACAGCAAGCTTATGATAAGTATAAAGATGATATTAAAGATGGAGGGATCTTGCTGATTGATGAAGATCTGGTTTCAATAGAGCAAAAACCAAAAGCAGATGTAAAAATTTATAAAATACCATTTACCAGAATCGCTTCAGAAGATATAAAGCTTCCAATAGTTGCCAATATCGTTATGTTGGGATCTTTAACAAAATTGACAGGGATAGTGTCAGAAGAGAGTATGAAGAAATCAATACTGGATAGTGTTCCAAAAGGAACTGAGGAAAAAAATTTATTGGCTTTTAATAAGGGCTATGAGTTTGCAGAAAACCTTTAATTCATATCAATTGATGTATAATGAGAAAATTGGTATTAAAAACGTTAAATGATATTGAAAAATCTAATAATTACTTTTTTATATCTCTTTTGTTAATTTTAGATAAAATTTTAGAAAGTTGGGGACTTTTAATAAGATTGGGTATACAAATATTAAATATATGGATGTTTGGTTGATAGCATGATCATCTTGTTGGATTTAAATGGAACAATAGCTACCGATGGAAGGATAAAAGAAGGAGTTAAAGAAAGATTGGCTATTTTAAAGGAAAGAGCAGAGATTTACATCTTATCAGCAGATACTTTTGGAACTTTGGAAGATATTTCAAAACACTTGAATGTAAAAGGTTTAAAGGTTGAAAAAGAGAAATACGGTAGTGAAAAATTAGCAAAGTTAAAAATTTTAGAAGAAATAAAAAAACAAAACTCCAATAAAAAGATCATTGCCATAGGAAATGGAAACAACGACGAACTATTATTAAAAAATGCAGATTTGGGAATATGTGTTATTGGAGATGAAGGAGCTTATAGTAAAACAATAATAAACTCAGATATTGTTGTAAAAGACATAAAAGATGCTCTCGACCTAATTATAAAAGAAAATCGACTAAAAGCCACAATAAGGGACTAAACCATCCCAAAAACTTCAAAATATTTCTTTTGCCTTACTACCATAACAGGAATGTTATTCTCCATTAGTTTAGTTTTTAACTCCTTGTCATTAGTTGCCACAATTACATTATCCTTTTTTAGAGCATAATTCAATATCGCATCATCCGCATAGCCCTTACACTCAACAATATCATAATTTTTTATCTTAGATAGAGCTAAACTAACTGCTAATCTCTCTTTTCCTTTAAGATCTTTATTTTTTAATAACTCTTCTAACTCTCTCTTAACCGGAGATAGGATAATAATCCTAAATTTTGTATTTAAAGCCCTCTCTATTTCATAATCGAAATTTATCTTATGCTTAAAAACATAAATCAGAAAATTTGTATCTGGAACAATTTCGTATATCTGCATCACCCTTACACCATTTCTCAAACTTTTTATTTTGAAAAACTCTGAATCGCTATAAAGAACATCCAAACGACCATTAGGATTGCAATTAGCACAGAAAGGATCATCAATCCTGGAGAATTACCAAATACAATGGGAATAGGGCCGATCATTATCACTCCCGAGTATTCAACATCCTCTTCTTCTGTTTCTGCATTTTTATAACTGCCCTGAGAACTTGGAAGGATCATTCCCAATGTTATCATAAAAAATCCAATAAACATTAAAATTATGCCCAAAAATATTAAACTTGGCTTCATAATAATCCCCAATTTTTTAATTTTTTAGAAGTAATGTCAAATGATTATGAAATAAAACTACAATGAACTTTAACTTTAATATAAAAAATAATAAGTAAAATTCCCAAATCAATGTACTTTAAAGGAAATATAAAAATGTTTTGTGAAAAGGAGTTATTTACCCAAAGGATAATTCGGAGCTTCATTCGTAATAATAATATCATGCGGATGACTCTCAACGAAAGGGGCTCCGCCCCTTTTCAAACCCCAAAAACACCTCCACACTTCGCTCAGAGGCACAAAGGAGTTATTTACCCAAAGGATAATTCGGAGCTTCATTCGTAATAATAATATCATGCGGATGACTCTCAACTTGTCCGCTTGGGGTTATTATTACAAATCTTGATTTTTGTTGCATTTCTTTTAAGTTTTTAGCTCCGCAGTATCCCATCGAAGCCCTCAACCCTCCAATAAGTTGGAAGATCACTTCACTTACAGGCCCTTTGTAAGGAACTGCTCCTTCAACACCCTCAGGAACTAATTTTACATGCTTCATATGGCTTTTTGTAGATTGGAAGTACCTATCTGCTCCTGCCCCAACTCCTCCTGTCATTGCTCCTAATGAACCCATTCCTCTATACTGCTTATACTTTCTTCCGTTTATAACCATTAACTGACCTGGGGCTTCATCAGTTCCAGCTAACAGTGAACCAAGCATAACTGCATCTGCTCCGACGGCAATTGCTTTGGCAATGTCTCCACTGTATCTTATTCCTCCATCTGCAATAACAGGAACATTATGTTCTCTTGCAATATCTGCAACATTAGCCACTGCTGTTAACTGAGGAACTCCAACTCCTGCAACAACTCTCGTAGTGCAAATACTTCCTGGACCTATTCCAACTTTTAAAATATCTGCCCCTGCTTCAATTAAATCCTTTGCCGCCTCTTTTGTAGCGATATTTCCAACTATCAATTTTATATCTGTCCCTTCTAACATTTCTTTAAATTTTCTAACATTCTCAACCACTTTTAGGTTGTGGGCATGAGCACAGTCAATTGCAATAGCATCAACCTCTGCCTCAATCAATGCCTTTGCTCTCTCAAAGTCATGAGGTCCACAGGCAGCGGCTACCAATAATCTTCCTTTTTTATCTCTTGACGCTTGTGGATATTTTTTTCTCTTTAAAATATCTCTTAATGTTATAATTCCGATTAATTTGTTATCTTCATCAACTATTGGTAGACGTTCAACTCTATTGGCATACATTAACTCCATTGCTTCCTCTTCCTCCACATCTTCCTTTGCACTAACCACTTCCTTCGTCATTACTTCTTTAACTTTTTTTGTTTTATCCTCTATGGCTTTAACGTCTCTATGGGTTATTATTCCTATTAATTCATCTTTTTCATTAACAACTGGCAACCCACTTATGGAGTAGGTTTCCATTACATTTATTGCTTCTTCAATTGTATCATCTGGAGATACTGTGATCACATCCTTAATAACAACTTCATCTGCCTTTTTAACTGCCTGGACTTGATGGACTTGTTCTTCTATTGTCATATTTCTATGAATTACACCCAAGCCCCCTAATCTCGCTAATGCAATGGCCATCTCCTTTTCAGTAACGGTATCCATTGCTGCTGAGATTATTGGAATATTTAATTTTAATCCGCATAAGTTTGTAGATACATCTGTATTTTTTGGTTCAACATGAGAGGCATTAGGGACTAACAAAACATCGTCAAAGGTGTATGCAGTTTCCGCCTCCATCAATTTCTTTAAAAACAAATTCTCACCTTTAAATATTTTTATTATTTTTATTATAATTTTTTATTTTTTATTTATTTATTTTTAATTTTTGTTTTTGATATGTTTTATTATCATTCTATTTAATTTATTTCTATTAAAGGCCATATTAAACTCTTAGGCAATATGGTTTATTAATAATAATTAATAGGTATAAAAAATCTATTTTTATTATTTTTGTTGGATGTTGTTTTTATTGTTTATTTTTTATTTGCTATTGCGGTTATTTTAAATGAATTTTAATAAACTTTATTATTAAACTATTAAGTATAGGGAAAGATGGTGGAATATAAAAACTTTTCCAGTAGAGAAAAATAACATTATATTTTAACATTTTTTTATTCTAATTGTTAGATTTACTAAAAGTGTGAAATATTAGAAAAATAATATTAATATATAGTTGGTTATATATCATAAGTGGATAATACTTAACACTCATTGAAATTTAGTAAGAGCAATTATAGGTGTAGATATGATCCTCAGTGTAGATGGAGTTGAATTTCACTATAAAAGTAGAAAAATATTAAATGGAATAAAATTTAGTGTTAATAGAGGGGAAATTGTATCTATTTTAGGAATTAACGGGGCTGGAAAATCAACTCTTTTAAAGTGTATAAATAAAATATTAAAGCCGCGAAGAGGAACAATATTAATTGATAATTTTGATATAAATAATTTAAATAGTTATGAATTAGCGAAGAGAGTTGGTTATGTTCCACAAAGAGCAAGCGGAAACTATATGACGGTCTTTGATATGATCTTACTCGGAAGAAAACCCCATATAAAATGGGATGTATCTGAGAGAGATATTGAAATAACATATAAAATATTAAAACTCTTAAATTTGGAGGACTATGCGTTAAGATATACTAACGAACTTAGCGGTGGAGAGTTGCAAAAAGCAGTTATTGCGAGAGCATTAGTTCAAGAGCCCCAAGTGCTACTTTTAGATGAACCAACAAACAACTTAGATCCAAAAAACCAGTTGGAAGTTATGAGAACCATTAGAGATATTTCCAAATCAGAAAATATTGCATCTATTGTAGTTATGCACGATTTAAATTTAGCTTTAAGATATTCCGATAAATTTATAATGTTAAAAGAGGGTAAGATATATGCAGAAGGAGATCACAATATAATAACCCCTGAAAACATTAAAGCAGTTTATGGAATAGATGTTTACGTTGAAGAAGTTAGAGGGATTAAAGTAGTTGTCCCCGTAGATTAATTATCTCTTAATTACAAAAAAGATCAAAACTTTTTTCCACATATCAGAAAAAACAAAGATTTAAGTGATAATTATGGTAGAACTTTTATCCCCTGCTAATAATTTAGCATGTTTAAAAACGGCCATTGATTATGGAGCAGATGCGGTTTATTGTGGATTAAAGGAATTAAATATGAGAGCAACTGCAAAAAACTTCACGAGAGAAGAGTTAGTTGAAGGAATTAAATATGCTCACGATAACAACAAGAAGGTATACCTCTGCACGAATACAGTTGTTTATGAAAATGAGTTAAAAAAAGTTGAAGAAATTTTGGACTTTGCAAACTTTGCTGAGGTAGATGCAGTTATAGTTAGCGATTTAGGAACTATGCAGTTGGCTAATGAGTTGGGATTGAGAGTTCATGCAAGCGTTCAATGCAACATAACAAACTCTTTAACAGCCAAATTTTACTCAAAATTTGCAAAGAGAGCTATATTATCAAGAGAATTAACTTTAAACCAAATAAAAAAAATTAGAGAAAATTTAAAGAAAGAGAAGGTAGATTTAGAGTTAGAGGGATTTGTTCATGGTGCTTTATGTGTCGCTATAAGTGGAAGATGCTTTTTAAGCTCCTATTTATTTGGAAGGCATGCCAACTGCGGAGATTGCTTACAACCGTGTAGAAGAAAGTGGAAGTTGATTAATGAGCATCATGATGGCACTTATGAGATCGTTTGTGAAGGAAAATATCTACTGTCTCCAAAAGATCTATGTATGATAGAGTATATCCTAGAATTAATGGGGGTGTTTGATTCATTTAAAATTGAAGGAAGAGCTAAAAATGCCGATTACGTGATGAGAACAACAAAAATTTATAGAGAAGCAATAGATAGCGTTTTAGATGGCAGTTATTACGATAAACTCCCATATTTCAAAAAAGAGCTTCAGAAGGTTTATAATAGGAACTATGAGACAGGATTTTACTTTAAAGATGTTAATAAAAATCATGACTTCCAGTATGAAATTGAAGGAAATGCATCAAAGTATAGAAAGGTTGAAATTGGGAGAGTTGTCAATTTTTACAGAAAGGTTAGTGTGGCAGAGATTGAGTTATGGAACGATTTAAAAGTTGGAGATACAATATTAATAATTGGAAAGACAACTGGCTGTGTTGAAGAAATTGTTAAATCAATGCAAATAAATCATAAAGATGTTAAACTTGCTAAAAAAGGAGATAGAGTTGGAGTGAAGTTGAATCATATAGTTAGAGAGGGAGATAGAGTTTATCTATTAAAGGAAAAATAAAATTTATGGTATTAGAGGAATTCTTATATATGCTTAAATATTGGAGAGAATGAAGATGTTCTTGATTTAGGATATGGAGTTGGAAATCTGACAAAGAAGATCAGGGAATGATCGAGAGGGCAAAAAATTTAAACTGTAAAGGGCTAAATATAATTTTTGAAGTTAAGAGTACTGAGGAGATGGATTATACAAGATGAATTTGATGTAATCTTTTGCAATAAGAGTTGTTAATTGCTACAATGCTTTAAGAGATGTTGGTTGAAAGAATAAGAGTTTTTAAAGAATCATGGTTTTTTGTGGATAATAAAGAGGAATATAAAGATTTATTTGAAAGGCAGGATTGGAGTTAATTTTTATATAAACTATTTTTTTAATAGCAGTTAAGGAATAATGATTTTTACTTAATGTTTAAATATTATTGAAAAGAATATCAAAAACAAACGTAAATTTGTAGGGATGATAATGCTAATTTTAGGAATAGGTTATTTTCTACTTGGGCTCATTTTGTTATATTATGGAAGCGATTGGTTTGTGTTAGGAGGAGAGAGGATAGCAAAGCATTTTAATGTTTCAAATTTTGTTATTGGAGCCACGATTATGGCTATTGGAACCTCCCTACCTGAGATATTAACATCTGCTTATGCTTCTTATATGCACGCTCCAGGAATCTCTGTAGGAAATGCTATTGGATCGTGTATCTGTAATCTTGGATTAGTTCTTGGTGTTAGTGCAATTATCTCTCCTATTGTTGTAGATAACCACTTGAAAAAAAATGTTCTCGTATATCTTCTGTTTGTTATCTTCACTGCAATTATAGGATACGATGGATTCTCCCCTATTGATGGAATATTATTGTTGATATTGTTTATTCTTTATCTAAAATGGACAATTAAGAACGGATCGATCGGAATTGAATTAGAAGAAAAAAATGTAAAAGAAGACACATCAATAGCATTTTCATTGGTTTTACTTATAATAGGGCTGGTTGGTGTTTTGGTTGGAGCAGAGTTTTTTGTTGAAGGAGCTAAAAAAATAGCCATATCCTTAAATATCTCTGATAAGATCATTGGATTTACACTGGTTGCGTTTGGAACATCTCTTCCTGAGTTAATGGTCTCCTTGGCAGCAGCAAAGAGAAATCTTGGTAGTATGGTTTTAGGGAATGTGGTTGGAAGTAATATTGCAGATATTGGAGGAGCTCTTGCAATGGGAAGTTTATTTATGTATCTTCCAGCAGAAAATTTACAGATGCTTATTTTATTAATAATGAGCTTACTTCTCTACCTATTTGCAAGATATTCAAAAATCGGCAGATGGCAGGGAATATTATTTATTATCCTCTATATGATAGCAATAGCGTCTTTGGGGATGGGATGATGGTAAAAATAACAATTAAAAGATTTGATGGAATAAAAAGCTACTTCGAAAGTTATAACGTTCCAGAGAATATAACTGTATTGGAGGCATTAGATTACATCAATAAAAAATTTGGGGCAAATATCTTATTTAGATACTCCTGTAGAAATGGACAGTGTGGAAGTTGTGCACTAACTATAAACGGAGAGCCAAAGTTGGCATGTGAAACAAAAGTAGAGGAGGGAATGATAATAGAGCCGTTGAAAGGTTTTAATGTAGTTAAAGATCTTGTTGTCGATAGAGAGCAGTATTACAAAAAATTAACAGGTATAAAAAACCATCTTATAAGGGAAAAGTTTCCAGAGAACCTCGAACGTATACCTCAAGAGGTGGTAGAAAAAAACAAAGATCTGAGGGGATGTATCGATTGTTTATCCTGCCTCTCTCTATGTCCATCGAGAGATGTTAGCGAATATCCCGGAGCAACGTTTATGAGGCAGTTGGCAAGGTTTGCCTTTGACGTTAGAGATGAGGAAGATAGGGAGAGGATTGCATTTTTTGAGAATATTTATAACTGCACAACTTGTGCTAAGTGTGTTGAAGTTTGTCCAAAAGAGATCGATATAGTTCACAGGGCTATCGAGCAGTTGAGACATTTAGCGTTTAGTAAAGGATATAGGTTAGATAGTCATTTAAAAGTTAGAGAGAATGTTTTAAAATATAATAGGAGTGTTGTTGAAGAAAAACTCCCCCTCTTGAAACAGGTATCTGATTTTTATCCTGCTGAAGATGAGAAATTAAAAGTTGCATTTTTTACTGGATGTTTGGTTGATTTTCGACTTCAAGATGTTGGAAAAGAGGCAATTAAAGTATTAAACGCTCATGGTATTTCTGTGGTTATTCCCAAAACTCAAGTTTGTTGTGGATCTCCGTTTTTTAGAACTGGTCAGAGGGATGTTGCAGAAAAACTAAAAGAGAAGAATTTAAAAATATTCGATAATTTAGATGTAGATTATGTTATAACGATCTGTGCTGGCTGCGGAAGCACGTTAAAAAACGATTATAAGGAGAGAAATTTTGAGGTTAGGGATATAACAGAGGTATTAACAGAAGTTGGACTTTTAAATTATAAGCCCATAAAGATGAGGATAACTTACCACGATCCATGCCATTTGAAAAGAGGGCAGGGTATATGGAAAGAACCGAGAGAGATTTTAAAATCAATTCCTGAACTTGAATTTATAGATATGGAGGCAAGATGTTGCGGAGCTGGAGGTGGAGTTAGAAGTGGAAAACCCGAGATCGCTGATTTAATTGGAAAGAGAAGGGCAAAAATGATATATGATTTAAAGGTTGATACAGTTATTACCGTCTGTCCTTTTTGTGAATATCATATAAGAGATTGTTTAGATAAATTTAGAGTAGAAACAGGAGATGTTAAAAAAAGTGTTGATGTTATGAATATTGTCTCTCTGCTTTCAAAGGTTATCTAACTTTAAACTCCAACATATATTTTTTTATCCGCTACATTTACCACTTCGCTATCTTCTGGCTTTTCCTCAACGATCTCAATAAAGTTTCTATTTGCAATGTCATTTTTTAATTCATTCAATATATATCTCAAATTCTCATCTTCTGCATATACCTTTGCCTTTATGTTGTATTTTCTTGCTAATCTTGCAATATCTCTAAGGGCTAATTTTGCCTCTGTAATTAATTGTAAATACTTTTTAGCTTCTTCCAGATCCTTTTCTTTTCCTATCAATACAGGATATTTTACATTATACAACTCATCTTCTCTAACATCAAATTTTACATTGCAGATCTCTACCAATCTCGCGATAACTGATTGAGGCAACCCCGGAGGAATTATAATCTCTTTCTCATCAATATCATAACACTTAAAGTCAAAATCATTCATTTTTCTCCCTCATTTCAAATTCTACTTCTGATTTTGGTTTTATCTTTATTAAAATATAGTTTTTCATTTCACTTCTTTTGATCTCTGCTATATCGCTCAATTTATAGTTTTTAACCTTGACATTGGCTATCTTTTCAGCGTATTTATCATAGTCCAACTTAACTCTCAAACCATCAAGTTGAGTTACTATTGGCATAGGGGAGAGTATTGAATAAACTTCATCAACCTGTTTCTCTATCTCATCCTTAACAACAACCGGAGGAACTATTGGTGGATCGTAAGAGAGTTCTCTTCTTCTTTCGTTTATCAGTTCGGTTATAACTTCAACCATCTTTCTCAGAGCCCTTATCTCTTCTCCATGCCTTAACCTATGGCTCCTTCTTCCAAGATCTCCAACATATGGATAAGGAATGTCGAGTGTTTGTGGCCCTCCTGTTATCACAACAGGTATATCTACATCAAATAGGTGGGTCTTATTTTTAATACAATCCTCAAAATTACCCATAACATAAACAGCTAAATCATGTTCCTCAATTAATCTCCTTTCTTTTTCTCTAAGTTGTGCTATATCCCTTCCAACTCCTCTCGCTAATCCGATCATGTTTGGTTTTGCTCCAAATCTTCTTAGGTATTCTGAAATATCGCATGCGGTATGGGGTAGATGATGTCTTGATAAACTTGGAGCTACAACAGCTATTTCAGTCCCTGCGAGTGGTGTTTCGATAATTTTTCCTTTATATTTTTTTGCCTCTTCTCTTAGATTTTCGAGTTCGTTTTGAGGAACTGCTAAGGTCATATAAACATCTAACTGCATTATGTGCTCTTGAATTATAAATCCCCCAATATCCTCGATCCATTCTTTAAAGATGTTGTTTTTATAAACTCCTCCTTCGTATCTAACGATCTCATACATTTGAAATCACCAACTCAATAATTTTTAGCGGTTAATTATTATCTATTTAATGTTTTAATAATTTTTATTCTTAACCTCTCTCCCATTATTAATTATGGTATTTGATTTCTAATATTAAATTTTAAATATTATATAATCTGCTTTTATTTTTATTTTTGTTTTTTTGTTTTTTATTTTCTTTTCATCAACAGTTTTCTTACAGAGTAAGAGACATGATGAGCTATGTTTATTGCCTCTAACTCTCCTCTTGTTTTTGGAAATATGACATCTTTTTTTAGTATTGCTGAGACCGACTCATTGGGTAGGTTAAAAAATTCTCCTTTTTCACATAGGATATAGTCAAACTCATAGCCCATTTTATCAATAAACTCTTTAAATTCTTTTACAATATCTCTCAGTTTTTGACTTTTTCCTTCTTTAATCATAACATCTATTTTTTCAACGTGAACAATTCGATCTGCTTTTATTTCTAATATAACTCCTGCATAGACCCTAAAAAAAGTTCCTTCCTCTTTATGCCTTCCTGAAACATCGATCGCTAATACTTTAATCACGATCACCTCTTTAAAAACACAGATAAAATACTAAAAGATAAGATTAATTGGTTTAATTAATATACTTATTTATTTTAGATGTGGGATACAATATAGATGATAAGATGTTTATATGCAGTTATAAACGCGTATGTTAATGGATAATTATTTACTCTTGCATATTCAAATATATACCAGTCAATTGGCTCCAAAAATCCTGCAATTGATATAAATATAAATGATGCCAAAACAAGTAAAGCGAGTTTTTTATAAGAGAGAGATCTTTTAACAATTGGAAAGATTTTATTTGCCAATTCCACTCCCGCAACAACAGAAATTGCAAATCCCATAAATTCAAAAGTTCCGTGAGGGATGACTGCAACTAAATCATGATAATCTAAATTAATTCCAATTAAACCAGTTAACGGATTTATGACGGTAAAGATGAACAATATAAATAGGTATTTTTGATAGTTTCTGATTACTTCTTCTTTCTCTTCTGGTGTTTTCGCATTTTCCATATCTTTTTTATATAGGTAAGCAAGGGCTCCGAGAGCAGAGATTATTATTAAACACCCTAAAAAGTTAGATATTATATATGAGAGTGAATAGGTTAAATATGCGTTTTTTGCACCCACGGTTGTAGATACTGCTGAGGATACTGCTTTAAATTTTGCAGTTCCAACAGTTTGGGCTACTTTGGCCGGCTCAGTTATAACTTTGGATTTAAAAATAGAAGAAATATATAATAAAAGTTTTCCAATAGAAAAAGAAAATAAAAATCCTGCCCAACATAAAAAATAGGTAATAATTATTTTTTTAGGAACGCTTAGTGAAACATATTTTTTAAAAGATTCAAGGCCTTTCATTTTCTCCCTTAGATCATTCTTATTGGCCTTATAGCCCCACAAGCCATACATTTAAGCATGTGTACTCTTCCTTCTTTAATGATTTTGGTATCTGGTTTTCCACATTCTCTACATATAACATACTCTTTCAAGAAGTCGTTAATTCTTGATTTTAATAATTCTGGGTTTATTCTTCTTTGTAGGATTAATCTTCCTCCTTCTAAGTTTCCAGCACTACCTGTCTCTTTCAATAGATACTTTGCGAAAAATTCTTCTTCTCTGTTTACCGCCTTTGCCAACTCTCTAAAATTCCTGATTATTGTCCTATTTCCTTCAATAAGTATTTCAATTTCTGGAAGCTCAAATCTATCTTTTTGAAATACATACTCGGGGATTTGGCTCCTTGCTCTCTTTAATAATGCCTTATAATCATAGTAATCGATATTTTCAAGGTCGTTCATTTTATCACCGTGATTATATGTTAAATATTTATCTTATAAAAAACTAACTTTTTAGCAATTTTTATTTTTATTTTTTTATTTTACATTATTTTCTTTTATTATCTCCTACTTTCACTTTTTCTCTTTTCTTTAAATTTTTTAATTTTTAATATTTTTAAAATAAAAGGATATTATTTATTTATAAAAATCATAAAAAGTCAAAAAATATTAAAAACAATTGCACTTATTTACCTATTATGCTAAGATTTCTTTTATTCTCTCTTATATCCATTTATTTTATTCTCTTACCATTTACCTTTTTATTTTGCCATGAGTATTTTCTCATCCTCTTATTTGGAAATCCACATGCAGCACATCTCTTTTTTCTTACGTGGTAAGCTCTTCTTCCGCATCTTCTACATCTTATATGTAATGATCCCTTGTTTCTTCTACCCATTGATGGAGTTCCCTTTGACATTGTTTCACCTTTAAAAATTTTAGTATCTCATAAACCGTTTTAAACCTTTTAAAAGTTTAAGAGGTTTTTATTATTTTTAATGATTTATTAAGTTTTATAACTGTTTATTCTATTGATTATAAATTTTAACCAGTTTTTAGTTTGGGTTTTTATAAAATCGTGTTCCAATCCCTTTGATGGATAATAGCTTATTATGGTATTTAAAGTTTATCCTCAATTTCTTTTGATAATTTTTATTTAATGTTTCTCTTTATTAAAAATGTTTTTGTCTTAAAACATACCAAACTAAAACTATATATACCGCTCTAACAGATATAACTCTCTAATCCTCAAAACTTTAAAAAATTTAGATTGTGGTGAGAGGATGTTTGTGTGTTTACACAACACATACAGTTCTAAGCAGGTTGAAGAGTTCGGAAGAATTGCTTATGGTTTTGATGTTAACACGGTTGTTATAACAAAAGCCACAGCATCTGCCGCTCAAAGTGGAATTCCAATCCTTCATAAATTGGCTTATAAATTAAAAAAGAACATATTGTTTTTTGAAGAGTTAGATGATGCAATTGAGGTTTTAAGACCAGAAAAAGTAATTTTAATCGGAAATAAAAGTATATGTGATGAGAAACTTGATTTCGATGAAGTTGGAGAAAACGACTTGGTTGTATTTTGTGGTGCATCCACTGGATTTACAAAGTTAGAGTTAGAGAAGGGAATTGGGAGGTATATAGTTGAAAATGAGATTGGGGCTCTTGGAAATTTAGCAATATTTTTGTATGAGATGAACAAAAAATAGGAGTTATTTCAAATAATTTCAAATTATCAATTTTTATATTTTTAATACTTATATTATTAATATTGATATTATTTTAATATTGATATAATTTATTTTAAATATTATTTTAAATTTTTTATTATTTAATATATTGGTTGTTTTATAAGTTTTTATTAAGACGAGGGATAATATGGAAAAAAAAGTTATTATAGTTGGAGCAGGTCCAGGAGATCCTGAATTAATAACTATAAAAGGTAAGAAGGCATTAGAATCAGCAGATGTTGTTGTTTATGCAGGATCTCTTGTTAATGAAGAGCTTTTAAAATATTGTAAGGATGGAGTTGAAATATACAACAGTGCGAGTATGAATCTTGATGAGATCGTTAATATTATCGTTGAGGCAGTTAACAGTGGAAAGAATGTTGTAAGATTACACACTGGAGATCCTTCGATTTATGGGGCAATAAAGGAGCAAATTGATGAGTTATCAAAGAGAGGTATAGATGTTGAAATAATTCCGGGAGTTAGTTCTCTGTTTGCAGCAACTGCCTCATTAAAAGTTGAATTAACTCTTCCTGATGTTTCTCAGACGGTTATAATAACAAGACCGGAAGGGAGAACACCAAAACCAGAAAAAGAGAAAATTAGAGATTTAGCAAAACATAAAGCAACTATGGTTATTTTTTTAGGAGTTTCTATGATTGATAAAGTCGTTAAAGAACTTTTAAGTGGAGGATATAACGAAAACACTCCTGTGGCTGTGGTTTATCATGCATCGTGGAGTGATGAGAAGATCGTTAGAGGAACCCTGAAGGATATTTCTGAAAAGGTAAAAAGAGAAGAAATCAAAAAAACGGCTTTGATTATAGTGGGAGAGGTGCTAAATCCCAAGCATTATTCTTATTCTAAACTTTATGATGGGAATTTTGAGCATGAATTTAGAAGAAAACAGAAAAAATAAAAAAAATCAAATAATAAAAACTTAAAAAGATTAAAGATAAATAAAAAATATAAAAAATAAAACATAAAGGATAAATTATGCCTCTTCCTCTAACATATCCTCTTCACTTAATCCCTCTAACTCAATCATAGTTTTTAATCGCTCAGTGATTATGTTTAAGCATTTTTCTACTGTTTCACTAATTTTTATATTCTCAACCACTGGAACGCCTCGTTTTTTTGCAGTTTCTACTAAGTAATCATTTATTAATCGAATTATTTTAAAATGTTTTAAATATCTCTCAGTTGGTCTACTCGAAACCCTTCCTCGTGCGTAAAATCTCATTTTGTGGAGTTTTTCGTTATATATAGTAAGGATAATAAAAATGACATGTGCATTCTCTAAGTATTTATCTTTTAAGAGGGTTGGAACGAGGTGGGTTCCTTCTAAGATAACACTCTGCCCTTCAACCAAACATCTATCAATAACTCCCTCTACTCCTGTTAGAACTGCCTCAGAGTGCCTTTCAAATCCTTTTATGTATTTATTCTCTTCATCATCTCTTAGAACTCTCCATGCAGTATAACTTGACTCATAAAGAGTTGGTATAAGCTCCCTTGAGATAACTTTTCTCATAACTTCTCTTATTGAATCAGTTCCTATAACGCTGGAAATTCCTAATCGAGAGGCAATTTCAAATGCAATAGTCGATGTTCCAACACCGCTCGCTCCTCCTATTAAAATCACAATTGGTCTTCTTCCAAGAACCATTCTCCAAAGTAGGTATTTTTTTGCAACTTCATCATAGTTTTTAGAGATTAGATAATAATAGACCCTTCTTCTTAGGTCTGTTTTGTCTATAACTCTGACGTTTTCTTTTTTTAACATCTCATATATATCCCAAGCAATTCGATAAGCAATACTTGGCTTTAATCCAGCGGCAGTTAGTGATCTCGCTAAAACTCCCTTGGAGAATGGCATTTCATAGGACTTCCCTCTCACTACTATATCGTTTTGTAAGTCCATCTTTCCACCAAAAATATTTAGTCCAGCAACTCATCTACATCGATCTTTTCGGCATTATACAGTTCTTTCGCTCTAATATATAATAATTCATCTTTTTTATCCCCAATTACAACCAAAATTTTTTCAGGTTTATATTTTTCAATGAATTTTTCAATATTTTTCCTTGCAAGTTCTATTTTTTTCTTTAATCCAACCAATGCGTTTTCTGGAACCCCTATTTTTTTCATATCCTCAATATCGAGCATTCCTTCCGTGCAAACAACTTTTAGGTTAGGATTTTTATTTTTAAGTTTTTTAAATAGTTTTTTATTTGAAACAATGTATAATGCATCTTCATCTATCTCCTTCTCCTCAATTTCGAATCCAAAGTTTGATAAAACCCTGTTTAAGTGATCTTGGCATTTCATAATTAGTTTACAAAATTCTTTTGATTCTTTTTCATCTAACTCGTGTTTTGGGGCTTTTTTATATAGGAAATCGTCCGCTTCCAGTAGTAAATAAATTGCTTTTTTAAATTCATTTACATCTATTTTTCCGGGTTTTGCATCTTTATAAGATATTGTTTTTTTATCTGCCTTCTCAATTTTAATTTTCTCCTTCTTAGATCTTTTTAATCGAGTGATTGTTGATATTCCTTTCCTTATTAGTTCTTTTGATTGTTCCTCTCTCATTCTCTCACTTCGTTTTACTTTAACGTTTTTTACAGTTTTAACGTTTCTTTCTTTTTTTATTTTTTCTATTTTTATTCTTATAAATTTTAGATTTTTTAAATTTTTAAGTTAATTTTTGGATTTTTTAGCGATTTCTTTCTCTTTTTCGAGTTTTTCCAATTCTTCGATTAGCATTGGTAGAAAGACACCAACATCGGTAACTATTCCAAGGGCTTGAGATGTTCCTCTATCCATCAACTTCGTTACAACTGCCGGATTTATATCCACGCAGATGGTTTTAACCCATGAGGGGAGGAGATTACCTGTTGCTATTGAGTGTAGCATTGTGGAGAGCATTAAAACCATGTCTTTTCCTTTTAATGTTTCTCTCATCATTTCTTGGGCTTTAACAACATCTGTAATAACATCTGGTAGTGGGCCATCATCTCTTATACTTCCTGCTAAGACGTAGGGGATGTTGTTTTTTACACATTCATACATAACGCCCCTATCAAGTATCCCATCTTCAACCGCCTTTTTTATACTCCCTGCTCTCATAATTGTGTTTATGGCTCTTAAATGATGACTATGTCCTCCTGGAACGCTTCGTCCTGTTTTTAAATCCACCCCTAATGATGTTCCATATAGAACACTCTCTATATCGTGTGTCGCTAAGGCATTTCCAGCAAATAATGCCTGAACATAACCCATTTTTATGAGTTTGGCTAACGCCCAACCAGCTCCTGTATGTATTATTGCTGGGCCGGCAACAACAACGATTCCTCCTTTTCCTGTTTTTTTATATTTTTCTTTTATTTCATACATCTCTTTTGCAATTTTTCTGATTATGGTTTCTTTTGGTTTTTCTGAGGAGGCGTCTGATTTCATAAATTCAAATAGTCCTCCTCCTTCTCTTGGTTTCTCTGGAGGGATAACTCTAACCCCCTTATGACCAACAACTATTAAGTCCCCTTTCTTAACGTTTCTGATTGTTTTTACCTCAGCTCTCATCTCTTCTGGATAAACAACAATTCCTCCATCCATTTTTTGATTTTCAACTTCTATCCATTTTCCTTTATACCTGATAAAGGTTTTATGGTTTGTTGTGGAGTAAAATCCTTCTGGAAATACCATATCCTTCTCAGCTGGTTTTAATTCTACATCTTCGATCTCTGGAATTTCAGCCCCTAAATCCCTCAACTCACTTAATATCTCATCAACATGTCTCTCATCTCTACCTATCACGAGTATTTTTGCATAACTTGGATCTGTTTTTCTCTTTCCGATTTCGAATTCTAAGACCTTGTAATCCCCTCCCATGTCTAAGATCTTATCGAAGACCTTTGGAAGTATTAAGCTATCAATTATATGCCCTCTTAATTCGATTTCTCTCATAAACATTAATGATCCCTCTCAAAAAAGTTTTAAGATTTCTGATTTTGTTGTTGTTGGATTTATTTTGTGGAGTTAAAAATGTTAAAAATGGATAAAAAGAATCAATAAATACCTTAATGATTTGGTAATATTTAACGATTGTTGTCAAAATCTTTATATAGTATTGTGGTAGTTTTTTATCATTATCTTTGTTTCAATGACATCCACTAAATCACATGTATAGATAATTAATAATATGGAAACACAAATATTAATAGTGAAGAGGGATAGTTTGCATACTTTGAAATTCAAAAAGGATAAGGCAGTAAAAATAAGCGAAGAATTATTTCCTGATGATTTATGTGAGAGATGCGGTAGATGTTGTATTTTACATGCTTACAAAACCGAGGATGGTGTTAAAGTAATTCACTGTGAACATTTAGATCCTGAAACAAAGCTGTGTAAAGTTTATAAGGATAGGTTTAAACATGGATGTTTAACAGTGATGGAGGGAATTTTAGCTGGTGTTTTTCCAAAGGACTGTCCTTATGTCAAAAATCTAAAAAATTATGAGGAACCATGGTTTTATAGGCATTTAAGAGATGAAGAATAAGAGAATTAAAAAATAAAAAATAAGATTTTATCTATAATATAAATTCTTCTATTTTTTCAGCTAAGGTATCAAATATCCAGTTGAATTTTTTATCGTCCCTTTCTAAGAGTGTTATCCTAAATCCGTTGAGTTGAGAGCAGAAAGATGTTAATGGAACTACACAAATTCCCGTTGAGGCCAATAGATAATAAACAAACTTCTTATCGATGGAAGCGTCTTTTACTTGACTCTCCATAAACTCCTTCAATCTTTTATCATTTATTTTGATTGAATTATCTCCATTTAAATACTTATCTTCAAACACAACCGACATGTAGAAAGCTCCATTTGTCTTATTTGCTATAACTCCTTCTAAGTCCTTTAATTTTTTATAAGCTGTGTTTGACCTTTTTTCAAAAAACTTATTTCTCTCATTTAGATATTTTTTATAGTTTTTATGCCCCATAATTCTTGGAATAGCCATCTGTGGCAGTGTGGTAGAGCAAACCTCTATTAACTTGGCTTTGTATATACTGTTTATATATTTTTTAAATTCTTCATCTTTATCAGCATTGTAAACCTCAATCCATCCACATCTTGCCCCCGGCCATGGAATTTCCTTAGATATTCCTTTTAAGGATAAACCACAAACATCATCTATAACTTCACACAGCAAATGCTGTTTTTTTCCATTATATATTAGATTACAATAAATTTCATCGCAAATTATGAATAAATCATATTCATTTGCAAGATCTACGATTTCATTAAGTATTTTTTTTGGATAGACAGCTCCTGTCGGATTGTCAGGATTTATAACGAGAATTCCACTAACTGCTGGGTTATATTTGATCCTCTTTTCTAAATCATCAATATCTGGATACCAGTAGTTTTTAGGGTCTAAGAAGTAAGTTATGGGTGGAGAACCTGCGTGGGATGCTTCTGCTGAGGAGTGGGTTGAATATGAAGGAGAGGGATTTATCACTCTAACTTGCCTCTTTAATAATCCGTAGATCTTTGCTATTGCATCTCCTAATCCGTTAAAGAATATAATATCTTCGGCAGTTATTTGAACTCCTCCTCGTTCATTTACCCTCTCTGATAAAAATTCTCTTGTTTCTGGCAAACCTTTGGTCGGACAGTAAGCGTAGGAATTGTTGTCTCTAACAATCTCTGCTATTATTTCTTTTATCCATTCTGGAATCTCTTCTCCTTTTGCTATTGGATCTCCAATGTTTTCCCAAGTTATATTAATCCCAAACTTCTCTACTTTTTTTGCAATATCAACGATCTCTCTTATTTCATAACTCAACTCTTTTGCTCCTACATCGATTATTGGATTTCTCATAATTTCATCCCATAAATAGAACTCTATTATTTCAATACTATTAAGTAATTTAGCATATCGTTTGGTAGTATATAAAACTTATCATAAAAATAGAACTCTATTTCAGTATTAAAAGCAGGAAATTAAAAATAAACTTAAAAAATAAAAATTAAAAACATCTAAAACAAAAACATAAAAATCTTTAAAATAAATGAGATCCGTTAAAAATTATAACTTTAAGGTGAAAAAATGAAGTGTAGGTTTTGCAATAGTCCTTCTTATGTAGAAATCCGTTATCCCAAAAAAATAAATCTCTGCAAAGAGCATTTTATTGAATATTTTGAAGATAGAGTAAAAAAATCAATAGAAAAATATAAAATGTTAAATAAGGATGAAAAAATTTTGGTTGCGGTGTCTGGTGGAAAAGATGGACATGTGGCTGCCTGGATCTTAAAGAAACTTGGATATAACATTGAATTGTTTCATATAAATTTAGGAATTAGAGGATTTTCTGATGAGTCGTTAAGGGCTGTTAAAGCGTTAGCAGAGAAATTAAACACTCCTCTTCACGTTGTTGATTTGAAAGAAATTACTGGAAAAACAATTGAAGATATTAAAGGAAAAAAATGCTCCATCTGTGGAATAACAAAAAGATATTTGATGAATAAGTTTGGATATGAAAGAGGTTTTGATGTTATCATTACAGGACATAATTTAGATGATGAGGTCTCTTTTATCTTAAATAACGTTTTAAATTGGAATATAAGGTATTTAGCAAAACATGAGCCAGTTCTTCCTGCACATGATAAATTTTTAAAGAAGGTTAAAATATTTTTTGAGATAGATGAGTATTTGATTTTAAAATATGCAGAAGCTGAAGAAATTCCTTTTACAACTGCAAAATGTAAATTTGCAGAGGGGGCGATAACTTTAAAGCATAGGGCTTACTTAAATGAATTAGAAAAAGAGAGAGCTGGAATAAAATTGCAATTTCTGTATGGATATATGAAGAATAGGCATTTATTTAAAGTTGAGGAGGAAGATTTTCAATTTAGAGAATGTGAAGTTTGTGGTATGACTTCCGCCGGAAAAATTTGCTCATTTTGCAGGGTTTGGAAACTTTACAAGAAAAAAAGAAGAAAGGAAGATAATAAAGTGGAATAAAAAATACAAAAATAAAAATACAGATAAGAATAAATAAAAAATACAAGAATGGAGTATAATAATGGATTATTAAGATTTTATTTTATTAAGATTGTAATAAAAACCCTGATGATTTGCTGTTTTTCATTTAAATGCACTCATTAAAGTCCACGCCTCCTTTCCACTTATAAATGCCCTATTAACGAGTCGTTTAAAGATTATCTTGCATAATTCCTTTTTATGTTCTGGAATTTTTTCATTTCTATCGATAAATTCATTAAATTTGTTTATTAATAGGTCTTTATCCTTTCTTGATGCCTCTCTCATGTTAATATCTAAAAACGTGTTTCCAACTCTTGCAGAATAGATCTCGTATAAAATAACAGCAACAGCGTGAGATAAGTTCATTATAGGATAAAGATTAGATGTAGGGATTGAAACAAGGAGATCGCATTTTTCTAACTCCTCGTTTGTTAGTCCATCATCTTCTCTACCAAAAACAATTCCTACATTACCTTTAACTGTTAATAACTGTGAAGCCAAGTCCTTTGGAGTTATTGGAACTCTTTTTAGATTTCTATCCCCGCCTCTTGCTCCTGAGGTGGCAACAACAAAATCAAGGTCTTTTATTGCCTCCTCAAAGGTATTATAAAATTTTGCATTATTTAAAATATCTTTTGCATGAACAGCCATCATATATGCCTCTTTATTTAAAATTTCTTTACTTCCTACAATTCTAAGCTCTTTAAAATCAAAATTCATCATAACTCTTGCAATACTTCCTACGTTTCCTCCATACTTGGGATTTACTAACACAACTGAGATCATAAACACCACTACTTCTCAATGCATCTCTTTATTTTTTATTTAGTTTTATTATTTTTTATCTTAATTTTTTTAATAATTTTTTAATTTTTATAACTTTTCACTAACTTTTAACGTTAATATCCATTTTATTACCTATTCTATGCTTAAAATCTCTTCGTGTAGGGCTTTTAACACTTCCAAGTAGTCCACTTCTCCTCTTTCAATTTTATCCATTATCTCTTCTAAATCCCTTGTCCTCTCTTCAGAAATCAGATGTGGATAATTCTCTATTAGGAAGTTATAGACCTCAATTCCGAGTTTTGTAGGGATTAATTTATTTTTATCCTTACTCTTTATTACATATTTTCTATCCAGTAGTTTTTTGATTATTTGAGCATATGTCGATGGTCTTCCAATGCCTCTCTCTTTCATCAGTTTGATAACTTCTCCTTCATCATACAGTGGAACTTTTGGAACTTTTATAAGTTTTTTCTCTAACACTTTTAAACTGTTTTTTTCAATTTTTGGAAGTTTTTTCAATTTTAAAGGATAGAATCTACTCCATCCATCAAACTTTACATCCACATATCCTTCTATTTTTTCATCTAAATCTTTTATATAAATTTCTTCATACTCCAAAATTGCCTCCCTTGTTTGAGAAGCGATAAATCGTCTAAATATCAAGTCGTATATTTTTATATGGTTTTTTGTTAATTTTATATTATTTTCTCTTAAAAATTCGATTAACTCATCAGTGTCCATCGGTTTAGTGGGTCTTATACACTCGTGAGCCCCCTCCATAAAGTAGTCCCTATTTTTAATATAATCTTCTAAGTTGTTAAGCTTCAAATACTCTCTTGCAACCTTCATCCCATCGATTGAGACCCTTGTAGATGATGTTCGATGATACGTGCAGTTATGTGAGATAATTCCATTAGATATAAAGTTTTCATTGCATTTAATGCTTAAATCATACACATAACCATCGTAGAAGAGATCTTCCACTTTTTTAACTTTAATGAATATCACGTCGTTGTATATTTTGACATTTTTATTTTTATTCTTATTTTCAATCACAGTTCTGCAAAATTCCTTTAAATTTTTGGTTTTTGTATATCTAACTATTTTTTCAGTGAAGGTAGTTAAGAACTCGTTGTCTATAACTAAAAAATATCCATTATGCTCTTGGATCATGGTTAGGATCCCTATTGAGTGAAGATAAATTCCGATCTTCTCTAATATGGATTTATTTTTTGAAAATATGGTAATATTAATTTCTTTTCCTCTCCTTAAAAATGTCCCAACTGCATCCAAATAACCGGCAATAAATGCGTTTATATAGTCCTCTTTTAAAGAGAACAACTCCTCTACTAAATGCTCTTTTTCTGAACCTTGTAAACTTAATCTATCGTTTCCAAATAACAATCCAACATTATACCAAAATTCAGGTTCTCTAACATCGTTGAAGTTATCTATCTCAACTATTTTTTTAATTTTTTCAAATATCTTAGAAGGGGAATGTGATCTTCTAATTTTATAGTTATAATTAAATGGCATAACAACATAATCCCCTTCTTTTATATTTTTTGCAGGAATCCATTTTAATCTGCCATCTTTTAATGTTAATATATGGTGATCTGGCGTTGCTTTTATTTCATAATTATTTTGCAGTGTTAT
Source organism: Methanococci archaeon (assembly GCA_013153845.1). Lineage (GTDB taxonomy): Archaea > AGJL01 > Methanococci > Methanococcales > Methanocaldococcaceae > Methanocaldococcus. Next base: position 30,034 of record JAADDS010000074.1, read on the forward strand.
CCTTTTAAGATTTCCAGAGAATTTTATTTTCCACAAGCCAATAATCTTATCTTCTGCTATTAACTCCCTATCAAGATCTAATGATAGCACTTCCCCCTTTTCTCTATTTTTTACTATTTCCTCAATGGTTTTGATCCTTCCATCTCCCAATACAATGTGTGTATCAGGAGTTAAGCAAAGACCCAACTCGAACAGATCTTGGGCTATGGACATTATTTCATCAGTTCCTATGTGGTATCGTTTTGTTGCTTCTTCCAATAGAGTGTCTGTTGTAAATGGGGGCATTGGGGGCAGTTCTTTTTCGTAGGTTGTTGTTTCTACGCTGACTTCCTCTTTGTCAAACTCTCCTTCCCATATTTTTCCTATGTATATATCTCCTTCAAGTTTTAGCGATAAGTATGGAACTTTTATTTTATGTTCGTTATATCTCTCTATTATCCATCCTAAGACAGGTGTTTGAACCCTACCGGCTGAGAGGTAGTTTTTGTTAAACACTTCCCAAAGTTTTTGACTTAATCTGAATCCTATCCATCTATCTTCGATTCTTCTGACAATTTGACCTTTAACTTTGTTCTCATCCAAAGATAACTCTTCTCCTTTTTTAAATGACTCCACTGCTCGTAATATTGCTCTTTTAGTAATTTCATTAAATCCAACTCGATATATTTCGCTGTTAAACGGAAGGGCGTTTAATGCAATATCATAACCTATTTTTTCTCCTTCAGTATCAATATCTGTGGCTATAAATAAAGCGTCAACTTCATCTGCTATTTCCCTAATTATTTCTATATTATCTTTTGCATCGATTATATTTGTTATTTTTTCTCCTTTTTCCATTAATTGTTTTATAACATCCTCTAAATCTTTTTGATCAGTGAATTGCTCTCCATTCACTTTCTTTATTGATGTATATATTGGAATATATATATTATCTTCTATCTTAACTCCGTAGAATCCTTCTTTCGTAACGAGGTCGAATACATGCCCTCCGCTTGCAGTGATTAATAGGTTTAAATCCCCAACACAAACTTCATAAATGTTTCTATTTTTTATTTTTCTAACAGAGGGTTTTCCGAAAAAGTTTGCAATAGTTCTTGCTTTATTTGGACTTTCAACAACCATAAGCACTGATTTAAGCAGATCTGGGGTCTTTCCAGAACTTCTTCCAGATTTTATTTTTTTTCTATCTTCATCTATTTTTTTAATTAACTCCCTTATGTCAACTTCATCGATCTTTTTAAACTCACTTTCATACATAAATAACATATATTTTCTTAGATATTCAAATATCTCTTTATCATCTACTAAAACTATACTTGCTCCCTTAGTTAATCCGAATTCAGTCATTCTCGAAGTTCTTCCAGAAGCTTGAATATATGTTTTTACATCAGGAATTAGGATAAAATATTCCCCATTTTCAAGTTTAATTGAGAAATTTTTCATTTTTAACTTTTCTTTTACTATATGTCTTATTTCATCTTCTGATTTATTCTCAATATCGATATTTTCTTTCAAAACTCCTTTTTCAATTAATTTGTTAATATATTCTTTTAATTTAATCTTAAATTTTGGAATTCCGTAAAACACTGCGTATCTAACTCTTTCAGGCATATCTAAGCCCCTAACTAAAACACCATAGTATGAAGCAACCCCAATTAATATATCTACTTCTCCTTTTCTAAACTCTTCAAATCCTTTTTTATCTTTTGAGTAAATCAATTTTGCCTTTATATCATTTTCTAACAAATATTTCTCTATCTCTTCAGCTTTCTCTACTCCGTAATCGATTGGAACGAACACTAAACCTCCTGAACCAAATATTCTTATATACTCTAAAACCTTCTCTTTCTTAAATTCCTCGTCATAAATATCCTCTACATCTCTAAGTTTATTCATTCCAAACCCAATTTCAAAATCTAACAACTCCCTATAAAGTTTAACCTTATCTCCATAACTCTTCCCCGTTGCTGAGGCAATAATCAAACATCCATGATTTATATTCGAGACCTTTCTTTTTAATTCTTCTCTTTTTTTCAGTGCCTCTTCTATCTTCCCAATTTTTATTAGATATATGATTTTGTATGCTTCTTTTATCAGTTCTTCATTAAATCCCAATAATTTCAATGTTTTATCAATATTTTTTGATGCTTTTAACAGTGAATCAACATCATCAACAAATACAAAGTCGAATTTATTGTTTATATCATTTTTAGCCAAGTAATTTGATGTAGTTATTAGTAAATTATAATCTCCATTCTCTATTTTCTCTTTTGCTTCTTTTTTTTCTTTTGTAGACAGATCTGAATGATAAGAGACCACTTTTATATCTAATTTGCATTTTTCAATTAGAGAAAGAATCCGATCATGGGTTTGTTTCACTAAAAGAGTTGTTGGCAATATAATGTAGCATTTTTTTCCTTTATTGGATAAATATAAACTCATTATTATTCCAAAAAAGCTCTTCCCCACACCTGTTGGTGCCACTATTGAAAAACTCTTATTTTTTAACACCCGCTTTGCCCACATCTTTTGAATGCTTAAAAGCTCAAATCCTAAGTTTTTTACAAATTCTTCAAATTTTTTGAACTCGTTCCATACTGAACAATATCTATTCAAATTTTTTAAGGTTTTCTCTTTTTTTAAGTTTTTGCATAGTTCTAACTTCTCTAATTTTTCGTCAATTGGCAGACACTTTTCACAAACCCCAACTTCCAATCTCTCACTTCTTATCTCGTCTTCACAGTTTGGACACATGCCCTTGTAGATTATCGGAATCATACTTAACACCAAAAATATTATTTTAATCATTCTATTTGGTTTATTTGGGTTTAAAAACTTTATTGGTATTTATGGCTGATTAGATCTCGTTGATTTTTAGCAATATCCGATTCATCAATAAAACTGTATAAAATAATATTTTAAGATATTCATTTCCTTATTTTATTTTTCTTTTTTATTTTTATTTTTATATCTTTTTGTGAATCCACTTCATTTTTATCTTTATCATGCTGTTTTTATCATGATCGTTAATGACAAATTATTTATATTATTAACTTGTAAAAAAAATTAACATCATAGTAAGTATTATTTTTATTAAATATTACGGTGGTAATATGAAAATCACATTTTATATGTGGGCATCATACTGCTCTATTTTAAAAAGGGCAGTAGAAGAGCTTAAAAAAGAAGGCGTTTCTTTAAATTACAAGATATACTCAAACAGATCTCCAATAAATGAAAAATTTTTTGAAGATGTGGTAAATTCTGACGTGGTTTTAATTTACAAGACATCCTCAGATGATATTGACTTAAATAAACTAAAAAAACTAAATAAAAATATCATAGTTGTTTCTCAAGATGTAAACGTTTGGAACTCAGAAAAATCGCATAAATGTTATCTATACATGACCTACGGAGGGCTTGAAAACTTTAAAAATATGGTTTTATATTTAATGGGAGAAGAAAAAGATGTTAAGAAACAGCCACTTCAAGGAATATACTACGATGGAAAAATTTACGATGAATTAACCGAATTTTTAAATGATATTGAATTTAAGAAAAAATACACCGTAGGAATTTTATTTTCAAGACATTACTTAATAAATGAAGATATGGATGTTATCCTTAAATTAATAGAAAAATTGAAACAGCATTTTAATGTAATTCCTGTCTTTACCTACGGAGCAAAGTGTGAAGAACTGAATGCACTTGGAGGGGGAGAGAGTGTTTTAAAATATTTCTTTAAAGATGGAAAACCAATCATCGATGCGTTAATAAACATGTTATCATTCCCTCTTGGCACCGTTAAAGATGGCTCACGCCTAAACAAATTAAACGGGGTTGATCTATTAAAAAAATTAAATGTTCCTGTCTTTCATCCAATAATAAGTTATTATAAAAGTTATAAGGACTGGAAAGAAGATAAACAAGGTCTATCTGCAGATATTGGGTGGACTATTGCTTTACCAGAATTTGAGGGAGTAATTGAGCCAATAATTATAGGAACCACGGAAAATGAGGAATTTATAGAGAGGAAATTTGGAATTGATGAGAGAATAGAAAAATTTGTTGAGAGAGTAAAAAGATGGATAGATCTAAAATATAAGCCAAAAAAAGATAGAAAAATTGTGTTTATACTTCATACTAGTGCCTGTTCATCGGTTGAAGCAACAATCGGAAGTGCTGCACACTTAGACACTCTTCAAAGTGTTGTAAATATTATGAAAAAGTTAAAAGAAGAAGGATATTTTGTTGAAGAAATTCCAGAAGATGGAGAGGGGCTAATAAAACATATACTTCAAAAGAAAGCAATATCTGAATTTAGATGGACAACTGTAAACGAAATCGTGGCCAAAGGAGGATATTTATACCTAATGGATGAAGAAGAATATCTGAAATATTTTAACTCTCTTCCAAAAAGTGTAAAAGAGAAGATAATAAAAACTTGGGGAGAGTTAAACGGAAATAACTCCCAAGGTATGATCTATAAAGTTAATGAAAAAGATAAAATAAGAAACAAAATAGTAATTACTGGTTTAAAGTTTGGGAATATTTACGTTTGTGTTCAGCCAAAAAGAGGATGTATCGGAGCGAGATGCGATGGAAAAGTGTGTAAAATACTTCACGATCCACACTGTCCTCCAACACACCACTACATTGCCACATATAAGTATTTCAATGATATTGCAGATGTTATAATTCATGTTGGAACCCATGGTTCATTAGAATTTCTACCTGGAAAAAACGTTGGCCTTTCAAACGAATGTTATCCAGATATTTGCATTGGAACAATTCCGCATCTATACATCTACAACTCTGATAACCCAGCAGAGGGGACTATTGCAAAAAGAAGAAGTTATGCTACGATAATTGATCATATGCAAACGGTTATGAAAGAAGCGTTTTATGATGATTTAGAGACCCTTGATAGTTATATCTCAGAATATTTAAAAGATATGGATGCCTCAAGAAGGCATCAATTAGAGCACCTTATCTCAGAAGAGATAAAACGTCTTAATATCCCTAAAATTAAAGGGAAAATAGAGGAATATGAAAAAGAAGGAAAACTCCATAAAAAATTCGAAGAAATCTTTAAAGAAATAAGGGAAATTATCGAATTACTAAAATCTTCGCAATACAATGATGGAATGCACGTCTTTGGAGAATTACCAGAAGGAGAGAGAAGAGCAGAATTTATAAAATGCATATTAAAAAATCTACTCGCAGATGAAGATTTAAAAGATGAACTTACTACAAAAACCGTATTAAAAGTAATATCGGGAGAGAAAATTAAAAATAAAAAATTAGAAAGTAAAATAAAGGAGATTAACGAAAGAATAGAAAGATCGGATGAGATTAGATCTCTAATCAAGGGATTAAATGCTGAATACATAGAACCAGGACCCTCCGGATTAATAACAAAAGGAAACTACGAGATATTGCCAACCGGAAGAAACTTCTACTCCATAGACCCCTACAACATTCCCACAAAATCCGCTTATAAAGTTGGTGTCTTACTGGCTGAGAAATTACTTGAAAAATACTTAAAAGAGGAGGGAAAATACCCTGAAAGTATTGCGATCTACTGGATGGCCTCTGATATAATGTGGGCAGATGGAGAAGGGATGGGAATGATACTCCATCTCCTTGGCGTTAAACCCATATATAAAGGAGGAAAGGTTGTTGATTTAGAAGTTATCCCCTTGGAAGAGTTAGGAAGGCCAAGGATCGATATAACTATAAGAGTTAGTGGAATAATAAGAGATATGTTCTTTAACTGTGTTGAAATTGTAGATAAAGCAATAAATATGGTTGCTAACTTAGATGAGCCCGATGAGATGAATTATGTAAAAAAACATGTCTTTCAAAATTTAAAAGAGGGGTTGTCTTTTAGAGAGGCAACTTTTAGAATTTTTAGCTCTCCTCCTGGAACCTATGGAAATGGGGTTAAATATGCGATATACGCAAGTGCTTGGAAAACCGAAGAAGATCTAAAAGATGCTTTTATCCATTGGAACGCATATGCCTATGGAAAAAATACCTATGGTAAAAAAGCTACATATTCATTTAAAAATATGTTAAAAACTGTGGATCTAACTTTTAATAAGACAATAACTGACGAATACGACCTACTTGGATGTTGTTGTTATTTTGGGACACATGGAGGATTGATAAATGCTGTAAAAGTTTTAAAAGGTAGAGATGTGAAAAACTACTATGGAGATACAAGAGATCCAAATAAATTGGAAGTTAGAACGCTAAAAGAAGAAATAGAGAGAATTACTTTATCCAAACTACTTAATCCAAAGTGGATCGAGGGTTTAAAGAGACATGGCTACAAGGGAGCAGGAGATATTTCAAAAAGAGTAGGAAGAGTTTATGGTTGGAGTGCTACGACAGGAGAGGTTGAAGATTGGATATTTGAGGAGATATTCAACACCTACATAAAAAATGAAGACAATAGAAACTTCTTTAAAGAGCATAATATATACGCGTTAGAGGAGATGACACGACGACTGTTAGAAGCGATAGAGAGAGGGTTATGGAAAGCAGATAAAAAGATAATAGACGAACTAAAAAGAGTTTATATGGAGATCGAAGGAGAAATTGAAGATGAATATGAAAACTTAGATATTGGAGCATTTCAAGGTGGAAGTATAGATATAGATCTAAGCTGGAAAGAAAAGATCTAAAAAATGAATAAAATTAAAAATATAAAATTTGTGCAGGATTTTAAGGCGTTAACCTCTGTCTATCTCTTGGGAATAATACACACTCTCTAATATTTTCTTGCTGAGTTAGAATCATCGTAAATCTATCAGCTCCTAATCCCCAACCAGCGTGAGGAGGCATTCCATACTTAAACGCCTCTAAGTAATATGTAAATCCATCAGGATTTAATCCTTTCTTCTTAATATTTTCAACTAACAGATCATAGAGATGGATCCTTTGAGCTCCAGAGGAGATCTCCAAGTCCTTATACATCAGATCAAATGCCTTACAGATGTTTGGATTATCCTCGCGAGGCATTGTGTAAAACGGCCTGATCTCAGAAGGCCAGTCAGTTATAAAGTAAAGACCACCCATCTCCTCTCCAATTGCCTTCTCCGCCTCCCTACTTAGATCTTCTCCCCAACTGATCTCAACTCCTTTTGCATTTGCAATATCGATCGCTTCATCGTAGGTAATTCTATCAAACTTTTTTGAAGGAAGTTCAAACTCTATACCTAAAACGTCTATCTCTCTTTTTCTATTTTCATAAACATCTAAAAACGCGTTATATACAACTTTTTCTAATATATCCATAGCATCCTTATCATCTGCAAACGCCATCTCAATATCTATTGATGTTGCCTCATTCAAATGTCTTCTTGTGTTATGCTCCTCAGCCCTGAATATTGGGGCTATTTCAAAGACCCTGTCTAAACCGCTTGCCATCAACATCTGCTTATACAACTGAGGACTCTGCCCCAAAAATGCCTCTTTTTCAAAGTAAGATATTGGAAAGAGTTCAGTTCCTCCTTCTGTGCATGAAGCCACTAATTTTGGAGTATTTACCTCAATAAAACCCTCATTATAGAGCGTGTTTCTTACTGATTTTAACATCTCACTTCTGATTTTAAATACTGCCTGAACTTTTGGTCTCCTTAAATCTAAAAATCTATTCTCTAATCTTGTATCCAATTCTGCTGGAACCTTTTCAGCAGGATCTAATGGAAGAGGTCTTTGTGCAGTGTTTAAAACTTCTAACTCTAAAGGAAGGATTTCAAAACCATTCGGAGCTTTTTCATTTGCAATAACTTTTCCTTTAATTGCCACAACATCCTCTGCTCCAAGTTTTTTTATTTGTTTAAATAGTTCTTCTCCAACCTTCTGTTTTGGTGCTACAATTTGCACTGTTCCTTCTCTATCTCTTAATATAACAAATATGATCTTTCCTAATGCTCTAATTGAATGCACCCAACCCATTATAACAACTTCTTGCCCATCCATTTCTGGTTTAATCTCTGCTGAATAGTGTGTTCTTCTCCATTTCATTTAATCACCTTCTAAGTTTAAAGTGTTTCTTTCCACTAAAAATTCTTAGGTTTATTAATATTTTAATGATTTTTATAGTTTCCTAAGCTCCTATATTATTCATATATTCAAGTTCATTATGTTAATTGTCAAAAATAAAAAATAATAAAAAACAACACAACTATTAAAAATTTAAAAAATTTAAATTAAAATATTAAAATTGTTTATTTAACCCTATAATCATAAGGCAGATAGTTTTCAAACTCAATTTTTTTAATCAATTGCCAGTTATTTTCATCTAAAATGTGCATCTCTGAAAGTGAGAACGTATAAAGGTAGTTATTTATAAACAAAGCCCGTAAAACGTTTGTTTTATGCTCATCGTCCTTAACCATCTTTATCTTATTGTCCTCAATTTTAAATACATAAGCATGATTATAAGCAGGTAGAAAGAAGATTTTATACTTCTCATCCCATAAGAATGCATGATAGTCCCTCAATGCTGGACTCCACCACACATTTAATTTATATTTATCAACTTCTTTCGGATTATTCAAATCAGAAATATTAAATAGTGAGATTTTTAATTTTCCATCCTTATCTTTACCAATGCCGATAAATAAATTATTGCCTATCGGATGTAAGTAAGTTGAATATCCTGGGATTTTTAACTCTCCCAAAACCTTTGGCTCTTTCGGATCTTTCAAATCAATAACCAACAATGGATCTGTCTCTTTATAGGTTATTATATATGCCTTATCTCCTAAAAATCTTACCGCATAAATTCTTTCTCCTTTTTCTAATCCAGTTAATTTTCCTATAACATTTAAGTTCTTATCTAAGATGTAGATGTTATTTGTCATCTTATCCCTAAATCTCCAGTCCCCTATTGTAGTTGCCACTCTTAAATAGCCCTTATACTCGTCCATAGCAAAGTTATTTAGTAAATGTCCACTAACTTCTCCACTTTTAACGTTAAAGGTTTTTAAATCAATTTTAGCAATTCCAGTACATTCTAATTCTTCCCAATGTTTTTCCAAATAATTTTCAAAATCATTCTCCAATATCTTCACAATATTATGCTTTTTTTCGGAGGGAAGGGTATTTAAATATCTCTCAATAGTTTCAGTGATCTCAACGAACTTGGCATCGTCTCCAAAATTCTTATCATTAATAACAACCCTTATTTTCTCCGCCACTTCTTTTGGGAAATATTTGTCTGCACTTTCATTTAAAAATTTTAGCATTAATTTTTTCTCATTAATTTTTAGATTATAAGCAAAATATATGTTATTCTTTGACATATATAAAGTTGTTTTATAATTTCCAACGATTGCAATTGAATTTTCAATTTTTCCAGTTTTTATATTTATTTTACTAATGATATAAGTTGTATCAAAATCCCTACCATATATTGGAGGAATTATAGGGATGTAATATTTATTATAGTTAATCTTATAGCCATTCCACACAATTGGACAGTAAATATGGTTTTTTCTAACTATCAAATATAGTGATCCATTATACAGCCGTGAATCAACATAACTTCCATTTAGGTTTATTTGCCAAGTTATTTTTGGTTTTTTTGGATTTGAGATGTTGTAGGAGGTTATTTCATCCCAACTTATAACTATTAGAGTGTTGTTTATTAGGTAGAGATAACCGCTTTGAGATAAGTTTTTTAATATCGTGGAATTTTTCGGAGGTAGGGGCTTTATTAAATAAATTTTATTTTGAGAAAAAGCGATTATCTTCCCATTTGTTTTTAATATATCGGCCTCATCAATCCCCTTAACTTGAACGTTGGTTTTTGAAAATCTTTCCTGATTAATAGTCATACCTACATTAGTGGACTTAACTATTGTTATTGTTGATGATAATCCATACAAATAACTCTGTGTAAAGAAAATGGGATTATTTAAAGGATTTTCAATAGTATTTTTGAAATTTTCAAACGTTGATTTAGAATTGACAGGAATTAATTTAAAACCCTCCTCGTGTATTTTTGTTGTTTTTTCATTCTCAACACATCCAGAAAATAACGATACAACCATTAATAATGATAAAAATATTGCAACTGCCTTAATTTTCATTTTATCACCTAAGAATATTTAAAAAGCTAATTCATTTATATATCTAAAAAAGATACCATATAATGATTTCTAAATCGTTCGATTACCTCCGAATAATTTTATAAACTAAATAAACTATAAAGATTATTAAAAAAGTAGAGATAATTAAAAAAATTAAAAATAGCGGCTCTTTCTGAAAAGTTGTCGAACCTTTGTAAGTTGTATAAATACTCCTCTCAACAACTGTTTTTGATAAAACAACTTCTCTTGCTTGGTATTTTATTTGTTTGAATATATAGTAGATCCACAAACCAATTAGTGCAAAAACACTGCCCATTATTAAAATCAACGCCTCTAAGTTCTCTAAAGCTTTTTTTCCTTTGTTTGTTATTTTATAATAAACCCACTTGCTATGTCTTTCTTTATCAACCAAACCCATTTTATATAAAGCGTTTAAATGCTCACTTATCGTTGATTTTGATTTTCCTAAAATTTTTGATAATTCGGAGGTAGTATAATTTCTTTCATTCAATTTTTTTAAAATTTCAATCTTTGTCTTTGAGAACATCATTTCCCCTTGTAGATTCCATCATAACATCCTCTCACATCCTTACATTCAACAAAAACTATCTGAGCTATTCTCGCGTATTTGTAAATAGTTATTGGATTAAATACGTGCATCAAATACTCTGGTCTTCCCTCATAACCGGGATCGTGAACTGCTGAATAGAGCGTAGATCCCATTCTTAATAAAGAACTTCTTGGATATGCAAAAGCGGCTGTGTTTTCTGGCACTTTTATATAATCAGCCACCTTCACAACATAAACCCCTCTATCTAACTCCACACATTCGTCTTTTTCAGAGTTAAATATTTCTATATATTTCGGCAGTTCTCTCTTCTCATTTGAAAAATCAATGATTCCCTTTCCTTCCAATTTAAATATTTTCCAAACCCTTAAATCTACCCCACACTGTTGAATTTGCTCTTCTTTTAAATCGTTAAAAAAATTTTTCGATGTTTCAGCACCTATAATCATCTAATCACCTCAGAATTATTTAATCAATTATTTAATTAATTATCAACTTACCTCTTCATTCGTTCATTTCATTTAATAATCTAATCATTTAATATTATTCAATATTTAAGATTTTATTCAAATCATCTAATTTTCAACCGTAAAAAATTCAGAGATAAATAGCCACATATAAAATCCATGCAAAAACGCTTAAAATAACGCCCCGAGGGGGATTTGAACCCCCGATCCCGGCATCCGCAGTGCCGTGTGTTATCCGGGCTACACCATCGGGGCATTCTTATAAAAAATAAATTTATAAATCAAAAAAATCAATACTAACTGTCAAAGTGAAAAACATAAATTATTTAACAGCCAATTAAAAACTCTAAAAAGATTAGTCAATTAATTATTTTAATCTTATTTAAGTCCTTTATACGAGTTCTTTCAGTTCTTTAACCAAATTCCTATCGATTCTTCCTTTATTTCTATCTCCACCCTTACAAACCGCTCCTCTAACACCAACTATATCAGTTCCAATCTCCTTTAATATTGGAATATGCTCTTTTTTTATTGAGCCAGCTAAGGCACATTTCAATCCATAACTATGGGTCTCCTCAACAAACTCCTCTAAAATCTCTCTGCTCTGGAAATCGAACAGTGTTTTTCCGTCTTTTATTGCAGTGTCCAACATTGCCACATCACAATCAGCATCTCTTGCAATTTTTGGGATAATAAGAGGATCTACTGCTCCAACTCTATGTGCATCGGCATATCCTGCTGCTACAACGATCTTATCTTCATTAACATCTTTAACTGCTCTAACAACATTTTTCATTAACTCCACTGCTTCGTAGTAATTTTTAACACCATACAATCCAACTTTTATATAATCAGCTCCACTCATAGCCGCTCCAACAGAGGCAAGAGAGATCGTTCCAGGTTTATAAGGAACATCCCCAACTGTCGCACTAACCAATAATTCCTTCGGTGTGATCTCTCTAATTGCCTTTATCATCCATGGAAAATTAGCCCCTAAAGATCCCTCTTTAGGATTTTTGACATCTATAATATCAGCTCCTCCTGCTATTGCTTCTTTTGCTTCATCTACATCGATAGGGCTTACTAATAGGATCATGGATTACACCTACAAGATCGATTTTAATGAAATTAACATCACAATGCATATAAAAAGTTAATGTTAATCTATACATGATACCTCTTTAAATTTATCAATAATCACATTTCACAACATCATGCAATAAATAAATAATAAATTTAAATTAATATTAACAAATCACATATTTAAGATGGCTTGGTGAAAGGTTATGAAGCGACTGTTTGGAACCTCAGGAATAAGGATGAAAAACCTATCCCCAAAAATTGCCTATAAAGTTGGACTTGCGATAGCAAAAAAATATAAAAGTGCAGTTGTTGGCAGAGACACTCGAACAACTGGAAAATTAATTGAGACCGCGTTAATAGCAGGTATTTTAAATGGAGGGGGAGAGATAACTACAATAAACATAGTTCCAACACCTGTTTTAGGTTTTAATGCAAGAAATTACGATGTTGGAGTTATGATCACCGCCTCACATAACCCTCCCGACTACAACGGAATAAAGCTATTTAATAAAAATGGACTGGCATTCAATAGGAAAGAAGAAGAGGAAATTGAAGAAATTATATTCAAAAACAAATTTACAGAAGTTGAGTGGCATAATGTTGGAGAGATCTGGGAAGATAGCAGAGCAGTGAAAAACTATATGGATCATATCTTAAAAAACGTAGAGATAACTGATAAATTTAATGTAGTTGTGGATTGTGCAAACGCCTCTGCATGTTTAGTTTCTCCATATCTTTTTACAGACCTTGGATGTCATGTAATTTCAATTAACAGCCATATGGATGGGAGATTCATTGGAAGATTACCCGAGCCAAACGAAAAAAATTTAAAAAAGACCATGGAAATGATTAAAGGATTAAATACGTGTGGAGATAATTACATAGGCATTGCTCATGATGGAGATGCAGATAGAATGGTTGCAATAGATGAAAAGGGTAGATTGGCAGATTTTGACAAATTATTAGCTGCCTTTTCAAAATATATTGTCGAAAAAACAGGATGTAAAAAGATCGTAACTACCGTCGACGCATCAATGATAATTGATGAATACTTAAAGGAGTTAGATGTAGAGGTTATAAGAACAAAAGTTGGAGATGTTGCAGTTGCTGAGGAGATGATCAAAAATTCTGCGATTTTCGGAGGAGAACCGAGTGGGACTTGGATACATGCAGATGTTCACTTAACCCCTGATGGTATATTAAGTGGTTTAAGAGTTTTAGAGATGTTAGAGTTTTATGGGAAAAGATTATGTGATATACTGGATGAAATACCGTCATATATTAATTTAAGAGAGAAAATCCCATGTATTGATGAGCATAAGGATAAAGTTATGAAGTATATTATTGAAAATGGAGAAAAAGTGTTTAAAACCCTACCTGAAACTGTCGATGGAGCAAGATTTAATTTAGAGGAAGGATGGATTTTGATAAGACCCTCCGGAACTGAACCATACATAAGAATTAGAGTTGAAGCGAAAAATAATTATCAGGCAAAAAATATACTTGAAAATGGAATTAAATTAGTAAAAGAGGCATTAAATTATGTAAACTAAACAAAAATATCTTTTATTTGACCATTTGTTTTTTATTGTTTTTAGGGGTGAGCTTATGGACGCATTGATACTATGTGCCGGAAAGGGAGAGCGATTAAAACCTTTAACCGAAAATAGGCCAAAACCAATGATTCCCATAGCTGGAAAGCCAATTTTACAGCATATTATTGATAAAATTGAGGATTTAGTAGATAACATTTATCTCATCGTTAAATATCAAAAAGAAAATATAATTGAACACTTTAAAGATCATCCAAAAGTTAAATTTTTAGAGCAGGGAAAGATAGATGGAACTGGAGAGGCAGTTTTAACGGCTAAAAATCATGTAAAAGATGAGTTTTTAGTCATAAATGGAGATATTGTATTTGAAGACACCTTAGAGCAATTTTTAAAATATAAATATGCTATCGCTGTTAAAGAGGTAAGCGATCCAAAAAATTTCGGTGTTGTTGTATTGGATGATAAAAACAATGTAATAGAAATCCAAGAAAAACCAGAAAATCCAAAATCAAACTTAATAAATGCTGGAATTTATAAATTTGATAGAAAGATTTTTGAACTCATCGAAAAAACAGAAATTTCTAAACGCGGAGAGAGAGAACTAACCGATGCAATAAAACTTCTAATTAAAGAGGAAAACGTTAAAGGGATCAAACTAAATGGCTATTGGAATGATGTTGGAAGACCATGGGATATTTTAGATGCAAATAAATATTTTTTAGATAAAATAAAAACAGACATTAAAGGAAAAATTGAAGAAAATGTAGTTATCAAAGGAAATGTAATAATAGAAAAAGATGCAGTTGTTAAAGCAAATTCAGTTATTGAAGGTCCTGCAATTATTAAAAAAGGGACTGTTGTAGGGCCATTAGCTTATATAAGACCTTATACTGTTTTAATGGAAAATACTTTTGTTGGTAATTCTTCGGAAATAAAATCCAGTATAATAATGAAAAATACTAAAATACCTCATCTTTCTTACGTTGGAGACAGCATAATAGGAGAAAACTGCAATTTTGGATGCAATACAATAACTGCCAATTTAAGATTCGATGATAAGCCAGTAAAGGTTAATATAAAGGGCAAAAGAGTTGAAAGTGTTAGAAAACTCGGAGTTATAATGGGAGATAATGTTAAGACAGGCATTCAGGTCTCTTTTATGCCCGGAGTTAAAGTTGGATGCAACTGCTGGATAGGAGCAAGTTGTTTAATAGATAGAGATATAGAAAGCGATATGTTTGTGTATAAAAAAGACAGTTTGGTATTTAAAAAATTAAAAGAATAAAAAATAAAATAAATGAACAAAATAAATAAAAGCAAGGATTTAAATAAAAACTAAAATATAAAATGAAAATTAAAATAAAAATTAATAAAAATTACATAATGATATGAAGTTATAAAAACTATAAATTCAAAAATTTATAACTCAAAAATTGAAGGGACTAAATAAAGCAGATTGATTAAAACAAGATGAGACCATGAGCCCTCATAAGAAATATATAATAAGCTTAGGTGTGGATATATCAAACAACGATGTTAGAACCAATCCTAAAATAAACAGAATAGTTGATTCAGAAGTTAAAAGGCGATTATCAAAGTTAGGGATAAAATCCTGTATATCCAATATAACCGGAGATGACATAGTTATAACATCCCTTGTTCCAGAAAACTTAATAGAGGAAAACAATAGAATAGTATTTGAAATTCTAAAAGAGTATGCGGAAGGGTTTAGTGATTTGAATGGGATTTCAGATACAGCAGAAGGGGCAGGGGAGGGTATATCATATGCAATAGCAGAAGCAATCTCTGAGTATGGTGATGCGTTAATAGTGGCATTTGATACTTATGGAGGAGAATCCTTTGTTGATGAAATTGCACTATTCGTTAAAGAAATTGGGGAAAAGTTTGGATATGATGTTGGATGCTCTGTTTCAAACACTGCTCGAAAGATCCCTGGGGTTGGATATACCGGAGCTGAGAGTGATGATCCTGTTGTAATTATCACCACAAAAAACTTAGAAGATATTTCAAAGATTGCCTGTTTAATATATGGCGGACTATTAAACTACGATCGGCTGTATTTTGTTAAAAGAGGAGAAGGAGCGGATATTCTACCCCCGGGGGTTGTGTATACAATCTCTGCCTTCTTAAATGGGAATGTTATAGATCTCTATGAAGGAATTAAAAAAAGAGTAAAATTTTAATTATTTACATAAAACCATATAATCAAACGAAAAGACAACAAAACAGGGGTAGTATGGATATACAATATTTTATATTAGCATTTTCCTCGATATTTTCAATTTTAAACCCATTTGGAGCTGTTCCAGTATTTATAACGTTGACAGAATCGTATCCAAAGAAAGAGAGAAATCTTGTGGCTAAAAAAACAGTAATATATGCTCTTGCCATCTTACTCTCGTTTGCATTATTCGGAAGTTTAATACTCAAATTTTTTGGAATCTCGTTAGATGCTTTTAAAATTGCTGGAGGAATTTTACTGCTATTAATTTCCTTAGACATGGTTAGGGGGCATCAAGAAGCAAAACTTCATAGAAAAGAGATAGAAGCTGCTTATGAAATCGACGAGATCGCGTTAATGCCTCTTGCAACCCCGCTATTGGCTGGTCCGGGCTCTATAACTGCGTGTATGGTTGCAATGGCAGAAGCTCCAGATATTGGAGATAAATTTTTAGTTATAGTTGCGATATTAATATCTCTTGGAATAACCTATATAACATTGTTATTTGCTGAAAAACTGCTTGATAAGATTGGAAAATTAGGAATTAGGATATTAACGAGAATGATGGGGTTGATCTTAACTGCAATTGCAGTGCAAATGATCGTTAGTGGAATTAAAGGGGCGTTATTATAAAAATAATTAAAAAATATGTCATATAAAATCTTTTTTGTTTAAATAAAAAAGTAAATAGAAAATTAAAAATAAATTATAAAAATAAATCAGAAGAAAAGCTTATAATTATGAATTATTGAATAAATAAGTTGAATTGATAAACATTAAATTATGAATAGCAAAACCATATATAACCCAAACATCTCCTAACAAATTTACCTACCCCACAATCTTCTGATCATTAAATCCAATATTTTAAGAGGTGATTTTTTTGAATATAAACGTTGACAAATATAAAAACTTATCAAGAAGTTTATCAAGGGAGTTTATTAACTTAAACCCCATACAAAGAGGAGGGATCTTACCAAAAGAAGCAAAAAAAGCTGTTTATGAATATTGGGATGGATACAGTGTTTGTGATTACTGTCATGGAAGATTGGATGAAATAACCTATCCACCAATAAAGGACTTTCTTGAGGATATTGCCCAATTTTTAAATATGGATCTTGCAAGACCAACACATGGAGCGAGGGAAGGAAAGTTTATAGTTATGCATGCCATCTGTAAGGAAGGGGATTACGTTGTTTTAGATAAAAATGCACACTACACAAGTTATGTCTCTGCCGAGAGAGCAAAGTTGAATGTTGCAGAAGTTGGCTATGAAGAAGAATACCCAACATTTAAGATAAATTTAGAAGGATATGAAGAAGTTGTCGATAATTTAGAAGATAAAGGAAAAAATGTTGGATTGATTCTCTTAACTCACGTAGATGGAGAATATGGAAATCTAAACAATGCCGAAAAAGTCGGAAAAATTGCTAAAAAAAGAGGAATTCCTTTCCTGTTAAACTGTGCATATACAGTTGGACGAATGCCCGTTGATGGAAAAAAACTTAAAGCTGATTTTATTGTAGCTTCAGGACATAAGAGTATGGCATCTTCAGCTCCATGTGGCATTTTAGCTTTTAGTGAAGAATTTTCAGATAAAATAACAAAAACATCAGAAAAATTTCCAGTAAAAGAAATAGAAATGCTCGGATGCACAAGTAGAGGCCTACCAATAATAACACTTATGGCAAGCTTTCCTTATATTGTTGAAAGAGTTAAAAAATGGGATGAAGAACTTAAAAAAACAAGATACGTTGTTGATGAACTTGAAAAGATTGGATTTAAACAGTTAGGAATTAAACCAAAAGAACATGATTTAATTAAATTCGAAACTCCTATATTAGATGAAATTGCAAAAAAAGATAAAAGAAAAGGATTTTTCTTTTATGATGAATTGAAAAAGAGAGGAATTGGAGGAATTAGAGCAGGTGTAAGTAAAGAAGTAAAAATGAGCGTTTATGGATTAGAATGGGACCAAGTAAAATATGTAGTCGACTCGATAAAACAGATTATATCCCTAAACAAATGAATTAAATTATAGAAAGTAAATGGAACTTTTTAATAATTTTTTTAGTTTTTTTGTTTAATTATTTATTTAATTATTTTTTAATCTTTATAAAGTCCCCTAATGTAAAGCCCTCATCGCTTTCTCCTGAGTAAAATTGACTATCTTCCCCTGCATTTTCAGTTAGAGATATTTTTAACCATTTTTCTAATATTTTAATCTCTTTTTCGTTTGGTTCTAACTCGTATCTTTCAAATTTTTGTAAAGTGGAAGATTTCATTTTAAGTTTTTTAGCAAGTTCCTCTATCGAAAGCCCCATCTTCTCTCTCGCTTCTCTAATTAAATCTCCGTAATCCTCCCTTAAAATTGGAAGTGAATCAAACAGATCTCTTCTTCTTTTAACTGGTTTTTTAGTTGTGGTTTTTCCGGATGTTGGAATAGGTTTCTTTCCAAGTCGAGAGTAGGTCTTTGGGCTTTTTCCAAATTTAGCACACTCCTTGCAGACATTCATTTCAGAACCTTCAATAACAACCTTATAAAGTTTTTCAGTTAATTTTCCGCATAACTCACACATTTGCATAATACAATCCCTCAAAAATTTAATAACATATATATAGATAGAGTGTAGAAGTATAATTTATGATATTTATAATTAATCCAACTAACCAATAACTATAACTGTAAAGTGTTTGGGTATAAATAGTTTGAGTATTAACATAACCATGGTGAGATTATGGAAAAAGAGAAACTTATAAAAAAGCTAATTCATACTCTAAATCATACAGAAGAGCATTTCGAAGCAATTATCTCCCAACTAAAAGACCTTGGAATGGATACAAATGAGTATGAAAAACTCTTCTTAAAATTAAAAGAACTAAATGAAACTGTGAAAAAGAAGCTAGATTATTAAATACTTTTTAATAATTTTTATTTCAGAACTTAATGCTCTAATCAGTTCTGACAACTTTAAAACCATTGATCGCTCTTTTCGATACCTTACTCTTATAAGTTCATATCTGCAAATTATTTTGATAGATCTATCTTAAAATAAAAAATAAAAAATTAAGGAATAACTTTATTATTAGTTCTGTCTCTCTGAGAAAACTTCTATTTAAATCTTTTCACATAGAACATTTAACGCCTCCTCCTCCATAAAATGAAGCTTTCCTGGAACTACAATACAGTGAAGGGGCTTTCCAAAATCATAGTTTATTAAATTCCCAATCTGCCCATATACAAGTTTTGGATTTAAAGATCCTGCCCGTGCAACAACAACAACCCATGTATCTTCAGATATTATTCCAAGTCCCTTCCTTTCCTCCAATTTTAGCAAAATTTCTAACGCTTCATTAGCCGTCATAAATCTTTTCTCATCATTCTCTATCTTAATGTCTAAAAGGCATAACGTATGCAAACCCCTTTCTAAATTCTCTTTAATAACGTTATAAGGTGTCTCTGGGAAATAATTTTCTTCTGGAAAGACAATTGATGTAGTTTTTCCAAATTTATAAAGTTGAAGGCCAGTTATTCCAACAGCAGAGTAGATAGAAGGAGCATTTATTATTTTTACATCCACCCCCTTCTTTTTTGCTTCAACAGCAAGATCAACATGAGTAGTTGCAACCATCGGATCTCCCGCAGTTAGAAAAACAACATTCTTTGTTTTTGCCTCTTCTATTATCTTATATCCCTCATACTCAACATCCTTCCTACCTAAGAGATTTATCTTTCTACCAATGACTTCCTCTATTCTTTCAATAGTTGTTCCTGTTAATACAGCA
Source organism: Methanococci archaeon (assembly GCA_013153845.1). Lineage (GTDB taxonomy): Archaea > AGJL01 > Methanococci > Methanococcales > Methanocaldococcaceae > Methanocaldococcus. The sequence goes on from JAADDS010000074.1 coordinate 49,842, forward strand.
GTATAGAACTCTGCATAAACAATATCTGCCTCTCTTGCAAATTTTAAGGCCTTTAAGGTTATATCGTTTTCATCATAAAGTCCCAAACCTGCTAAAATCAGCATTTAACTCACCCCCTCATCAAAAACTGAGATCAACATAAAATCACACTTTACCTAAAAACGCATCAATAAGATTATATACCCCCCTACCAAAATTTTAATAAAATTTGTATTGTGGTGGGGTAATGGAAAGTTATTACTACGCATTTTTTATAATTTTGTCAATAATTTTCATAGTGCCAAATCTGCTGAAAAAGTTCAACATCCCAGCAATAACTTCAATAATGGTTGCAGGTATGATCATTGGGCCTTATGGTTTAAATATTCTTCAAGTTGATGAAACATTAAAAGTGCTCGCTGATTTCGGGGCTATAATGTTAATGTTTCTCGCAGGATTGGAGGTTGATAACGAAACACTGAAAAAAGAATTTAAAAACTCACTTATATTAAGTTTATTTTCGTTAATAATTCCAGGCATTGGGGGGTATATGATAGGAAATTATTTAGGACTGGGATTTATAGGTAGTTTACTCTACTCAGTGATCTTTGCATCACACTCCGTAGCGATAGTTTATGCAATACTGGAAGAACTAAAAATGGTAAAAACACGACTGGGAACTATAATTTTAAGTGCAACAATTACCGTTGATCTTTTTACCCTACTACTGCTATCTGTCGTTATAAAGTTAGGAGCAGGAGGAGGAGATATTGGCACCTTCCTCTTAGAAACATTTGTATATATAGCAGTTTTGCTTTTAGTAATTCCATCCCTATCAAAATACATTTTAAAACTATTTAGAAAACTTCACGCTCAAAGAATACATTACGTTTTATTTATTATTTTTATAGCAATAGTTGTAGGGGAAGTTATAGGAATACATCCAATAGTTGGAGCGTTTATTTGTGGAGTTGCAGTTAGCGAAGCATTAACAAAAGAAGAGCACGACGAACTCTTAAACAAAAATTTAAACGCCATAGGTTATGGTTTTGTGATACCAATATTCTTTCTCGTTCTTGGAATGGAAACAAATATTGGGGTTATTCTCAACCTAAACAACTTAGAACTATTTCTCTTAACACTCATCTCAGCAGTTTTCTTAAAATTCATATCTGGATTTATCGCTTTGGAGATACTTAAATTTGACACACTGAAAAAGATCATGGGAAGTTTATTGACAGTTCCCAAAATCTCAGCTTCACTGGTTGCGGCATCAATAGGAAAAGAACTTGGACTAATAGGAAATGAAATATTCGTTACAATAGTTGCTCTTTCAGTGATAACATCAACAGTAATTCCAATACTGGCAAAACACCTCTTTGTTTCTAAATGCAGCAAAAACTACAACAACAAATAATAACAAATAATAACAAACGAAATAAGGCAACAATATTTAGGTGAAATCGATGCTTTGCATAGGTCTCGAAGGAACCGCAGAAAAAACAGGAGTAGGAATCGTTGACTCAGAAGGAAACGTTCTCTTTAATAAAACAATAATTTACAAACCACCAAAACAAGGGATCAATCCAAGAGAAGCAGCAGATCATCACGCTGAAACTTTTCCGAAACTATTAAAAGAGGCATTTGAAGTTGTAGATAAAAACGAAATAGATTTGGTAGCATTTTCACAAGGACCGGGATTAGGACCTAGTTTGAGGATCACCGCAACAGTTGCAAGAACTCTATCATTAACATTAAAAAAGCCAATAATTGGAGTTAACCACTGTATAGCCCATATAGAAATTGGAAAATTAACAACAGATGCAGAAGATCCTCTAACACTATACGTTAGCGGAGGAAACACACAAGTAATCGCCTACGTATCAAAAAGATACAGGGTCTTCGGAGAAACACTCGATATTGCAGTTGGAAACTGCCTTGATCAATTTGCAAGATATGTTAACCTACCCCATCCAGGAGGACCACAAATTGAAGAACTGGCAAAGAAAGGAAAAAAACTTCTTGATCTTCCCTATACAATAAAAGGTATGGATATTGCCTTTTCTGGATTGTTAACTGCGTGTATGAGACAGTATGATGCAGGAGAGAAACTTGAAGATATATGCTACTCTCTACAGGAGTATGCTTTTTCAATGCTTACTGAAATTACAGAGAGAGCTTTGGCTCATACAAACAAGGGAGAGGTTATGTTAGTTGGAGGAGTTGCTGCAAATACGCGATTAAGAGAAATGCTAAAAAATATGAGTGAAGGTCAAGGAGTTGAGTTTTATGTTCCACCAAAAGAATTTTGTGGAGATAACGGAGCAATGATTGCATGGCTCGGCTTGCTTATGTATCAAAACGGAACTAAACTAAAACTTGAAGATACAAAAGTAATTCCAAATTACAGAACTGATATGGTTGAAGTTAACTGGATAAAAAACATAAAAACCAAAAAAAGAAGAATTCCAAAGCATTTAATTGGAAAAGGGGCAGAAGCAGATCTTAAAAAAGGATCTTATTTAGGTATGGACGTTGTAATAAAGAAGAGAATTAAAAAGCACTACCGAGATGAAAAACTCGATGAAAAAATAAGAAAAAGTAGAACTGCAAGAGAGGCAAGATACTTATCCTTAGTCAAGGACTTTGGAATCCCAACCCCATACGTTTATGATGTAGATCTTGAAGAGAAACAGATAACAATGAAACATATCAAAGGAAAAGTTGTTAAAGATATAATCGAAGATAATACTAAATTAGCATGGGAAATAGGAAAAATTGTTGGAACATTACATAAAAACGGAGTTATACACAACGATCTAACAACCTCAAACTTTATACTCGAAGAACATAAAGAGGGAAGTAAAATAAGTAAAATGGATAAAGAAAGACAGATTTATTTAATAGATTTTGGACTTGGAAAGATCTCAGATATTGATGAAGATAAGGCAGTGGATTTAATTGTTTTTAAAAAAGCAGTATCATCAACACATTATGAAAAATTTAGAGAGATATGGAAAGAATTTTTAGAAGGATATAAAGCCACATATAAAGAATGGAAAGTTGTGCTCAAATTAATGGAGGATGTTGAAAAAAGAGCAAGATATGTAGAATAAACCAATATTACTAAACAAAAAGATTTAAGCAAAAAGTAATACAAAATATCTTAAAAAGACATATTCAAAAAACTAAATTCCAGTATTGGTATTTTTAAAGAGATATTTGCTTATATAAGCTTATATAAAACAAACTAATGAGGAACTCAATATAAATAACAAATTATCTATGCTCTATTTTTAATTTTATTATTTTGGAGGTGAATTTTGTGAGCAATAGAATAGAGATCTCCCCAACTACACGACACGAGGGGCACGCAAAGTTAATATTAGAGGTAGATGACGAAGGGATAGTTAGTAAAGCATACTATCTCAACACTACTCCTGTTAGAGGATTTGAAACAATGTTAAAAGGAAAGCCAGCAGAGTTCGCACCAATTGCAGTGATGAGAATCTGCGGAATCTGTCAAACCACACACGGAATTGCATCATGTGAAGCAATAGAAAATGCTATCGACTGCGAAGTTCCCGAAGATGGACTTTTATTAAGAGAGTTAGTGGGGATTGGAAACAGATTACATTCACATCCACTACACCATCTTTTAACCGTTGACGATTTCTTAAAACCAGATGAAACAGAACTCAGAATAGAACTAATAAAACTAATACAAAGAATGAGAAAAGTTGGGCAATTAATCGTTGATATAGTAGGAGGAGAGGGAATTCACCCTCCAAATATAGTAATTGGTGGAATGAGAACCAATATAACTGAAAGAGCAAAATCAAAAATTTACTACGCTTTAAGACAGTATGAAAAAGATGCAAACGAGTTATATGAGAAATATACATGGCTAATTGAAAGATTTTTGGATGAAATAGGAATTCCTGACTTAGGAGCTCATGAATATCCATACATTGCCTCACATACAACTTACGGAGATAGATACGCTATAAACTGGAACGATGTAACAGAGATCCCAGCTCAAAGATACTACGATGATGAAGAGGCAAAGCACACAACAACCGTTCAAATTCCTCTTTATGGGGGAGTTCCAGCAGAAGGAGGGCCAAGGGCAAGAATGGTAAGATTTGGTAGTTTCAGAGAAGGAGGAAGTGCAATGGATATAAACATTGCAAGAGCACAAGAAAACTTAGGTGCAACATACAGGGCTTTTGAAATATTGGATGAACTCGATTTAAATGGAAAAACAAGAGCAGAAGTTGTTTACAAAGATGGATTTGGAATAGGAGTTCACGAAGCACCAAGAGCAACCAACACTCACATGGCAGAAGTTGGAAAAGATGGAAGAATTAAAAGTTATCGAATCATCGCAGCTTCCACGTGGAATTTCCCAATCGTTGAGAAAGCAATTGAGGGTTATCCACAGCAATACGCTGAGGTTATAATGAGAGCTTATGACATATGAGCTTCGTGTGCAACACACCTCATCGTTAAAGATGAGGAGACAAAAGAAGTTATAGAAGTCAGAAAAATGTTATAACGCCTCAAGGGGAACCCGAAAGGGACCCGCGAGGCACATTCCTTAAAATCGCAAAAATCTTATTTCTCTCACTTATCTTCTTTAAATTCAGTTAAATGCATCATAAAAAGTATAACAATAAAAAAACAAAAATAAAATAAAAATTACAACGATTGAAAACATGACGATCGAGGAATTAGATTTAACTCCATCCTATTTAAAAAAAGAAATAATGATCTTAGCATGCGGAAATATCCTCTTCGCAGATGATGGATTTAGCGTTCACGTTATCGAAAAACTCAATAAAATATTAACAGAACAGGAAAAAGAGAATATTGCGTTAGTTGATGCTGGGGCAGGGGCTCCACAACAAGTTTTAACACTAATAGATGAAAATTCTAAAACAAAAAAAATAATACTCGTTGATGTAATTGATTGGGGATTAAAACCAGGAGAAATTAAGATAATAGAAAAAGAAGAGCTACCAGATGTTAAATATTGTAAATTTGACATACATAACCTCCCATTATCTCCTCTACTAAAAGAAGTAGCAGAAAAATACAATATAGAAGTTAAGGTAATTGGCTGTCAAGCAAAATACGTCTCTGAGCCAGATGTGCACATTGGTCTAAGTGAAGAAGTTGAAAAAGCTGTTGATAAAGCAGTAAATATAATACTTAGAGAATTAAGAGGTGATTAAAGTGGTTAAAGTGGCTCACGTCCAACTATGCAGTTGTTGTGGCTGTTTAGTTTCATTAGCAGATACATACGAGAAACTCTTAGATGTGTTAAACTCCATCGAGTTAGTTTACTGTCAAACATTAGCAGATGCGAGAGAGATTCCTGAATGTGATATTGCATTAGTAGAAGGAAGCGTCTGTTTAGATGACCATCACTCATTAGAAGTTGCTCAGGAAGTCAGAAAAAAGGCAAAAATTGTTGTTGCGTTAGGGGCTTGTGCAGCAACCGGAGGAGTTACAAGATACAGCAAAGGAAACCAGTTATCAAAACCAGTTCACAGTTCGTTCTCTCCTTTAACCGAAGTGATCAAGGTAGATTTAGCAATACCCGGATGTCCACCATCTCCTGAAGCGATAGTAGATGTTATAACAGCAGCATTAAACGGAGATATGGAATACCTCCACCCATTTGCAGAACTTGCAGAAAACGGAAGCGAAGCGTGTGGATGTGATGTTATCTACAAAGTAGTTAATAAATCCCTATGTATGGGTTGTGGAACTTGTGCCGCTGCATGTCCAACAAGAGCAATAGAAATGGAAGACGGAAGACCAAACATAATAAAAGAACTATGTATTAAATGCGGAGCATGTTCAGTTCAGTGTCCAAGAATTAGATTCCCCGAATTAATAGAAAAAATAGAATAAAAATGTAGAGAATAATAAGTAAAAATAAGTAAATAACAAGTAAAAGTTAAAATATAACTAACGGTAGATAATTTAAGCTTAAAGAGGTGGAGAAGAATGGATCCATTCGGAACATACAAAAAAGTTGTTTCAGCAAGGAGTACGTTAAAAGAGGTCTTAAAAAAAGCTCAGGATGGAGGAATTGTATCAACTGCCTTTATCTATGGGTTAGAAAACAACTTATTAGACGGAGTTATAGTTGCAGACAACGCTGGGGAGTTTAGGGCTATCCCTAAGGTTGCAACAACACCAGAAGAGGTTTTAGAAGCGGCAGGGACAAAATATACCGTCTGTCCAAATGTCTCTGTCTTAAAAAGTGCAGTAAGGGAATATGGATGTGAAAAAATAGGAGTCGTAGGAACTCCATGCCAAGTTAGAGCAGTAAGAAAACTAATGAAATATCCAATAGGATTTAGACACATTCCTGACAAAATATCGTTAATAATAGGAATCTTTTGCATGGAAAACTTTCCATACTATGGTTTAAAATTAATAGTTGAAGAACACTGTGGAGTTAAGATGGAAGATGTAGTTAAATTAGACATTGGAAAAGGTAAATTTTGGGTGTATACAAAGTGGGGAGAAACAAAAGCAGTTAAATTAAAAGAGACACACCCCTACGAGCAAATTGCCTGCCACGTTTGCACCGACTATACAGCAGAGTTAGCAGATATATCAACTGGCTCAGTTGGAAGCCCAGATGGTTGGAGTACTGTATTTATAAGAACCACTAAGGGAGAAGAGATCTTCAATAAGATGGTTGAAGATGGCTATTTAGAAGTTAAACCAATAGAAGAAGTTAAACCTGGACTGGGATTAGTTGAAAAGTTAGCTTTAACTAAAAAAGAGAAAAATCTTAAAGAAATTGAACACAGAAAAGAACTTGGACTACCAGTTCCATACTAAAAGATTTTATCATCCTTTTTTTATTTCGTTATTTTCATTTTTTATCATATCTATCGATTTTTTAATATATTTTTATTTTATTTATTTTATTTAGTTTTTATTATTCTATTTTATTATTTTAATTGTCATTATTAAATTATTGAATCTAACTATTAAAATATTTAAATTTATATTAAAACGTGTAAGACAATAATATATTTAAAAAGGTATTTAAACCAACTTTAAAAATCAACAAAAGAACTAAAAATAAAGAACAAATAAACAAAAAATATCAGAAATTTAGAAATGAAATAGAGGGGTGAAAAAATGGAAACCGACATTTTAATTATTGGAGGAGGTGGAGCAGCTGCAAGAGCAGCTATTGAATGTAGAAACAAAAACGTTGTTATTGCAGTTAAAGGATTGTTTGGAAAAAGTGGATGCACGGTTATGGCAGAAGGAGGATATAACGCTGTTTTTAATCCAAAAGACAGCTTTGAAAAACACTTCTATGACACGCTTAAAGGAGGTGGCTATATAAACAATCCAAAATTAGTGGAGATTTTAGTTAAAAACGCACCAAAAGAACTCATAAACTTAGAAAAATTTGGAGCATTATTCGATAGAACAGAAGATGGTTTTATAGCTCAAAGACCATTTGGTGGGCAGAGTTTTAATAGAACCTGCTACTGTGGAGACAGAACTGGCCATGAAATAATGAGAGGATTAATGGAATATCTTTCTAAGTTTGAGAGAATTAAAATTTTAGAAGAAGTTATGGCTATAAAACTAATTGTTGAAGATAACAGATGCTACGGAGCGATATTTTTGGACTTAATAACTGGAAACATCTTTCCAATATTTGCCAAAGCAACTATTTTGGCAACAGGAGGAGCAGGGCAACTCTACCCTATAACCTCAAATCCAATACAAAAAACAGGAGATGGTTTTGCAATCGCATATAACGAAGGAGCCGAACTTATAGATATGGAAATGGTTCAATTTCATCCAACTGGGATGGTTGGAACTGGAATTTTAGTTACGGAGGCAGTTAGAGGAGAAGGGGGGATTTTATACAACAAAAACAAAGAAAGATTTATGGCAAGATATGATAAAGAAAAAATGGAATTATCAACAAGAGATGTCGTTGCAAGAGCTATTTATAGAGAAATTAAAGAAGGTAGGGGGGTAAATGGTGGAGTTTATTTAGACGTATCTCATCTCCCAAAAGAAGTTATCGAAAAAAAGTTAGAAACCATGTATAAGCAGTTTTTAAGATTTGGGATTGATATAAGAAAAGAGCCAATGATCGTTTCTCCAACAGCCCACCATTTTATGGGAGGATTAAAAATTAATGAAAAATGCGAGACAAACATAAAAGGACTATTCGCATGTGGAGAAGTTGCAGGAGGAATTCATGGGGCTAACAGATTAGGAGGTAATGCATTAGCAGATACTCAGGTCTTTGGGGCAATTGCCGGGAGATCTGCAAAGGCGTTTGTTGAAGAACTATCAGAAAAAACAGTTCCAAATATAGGAGAAGAGATCTTCAATATATGGGAAGAAATAGAAGGACTAAGCGGAAACTTAAACCCATATAATCTAATAGATGAGATAAAAAAGACCATGTGGGAGTATGTATCAATTATCAGAAATGAAAATGGATTAAAAAAAGCCCTTAAAAAATTCGACGAGATTGAAAAAAATCTTTCTGAAATTAAAATCCATGGGGTAGTTGATCTCAAAAACTACTTTGAATTAAAGAACATGCTTACCGTTGCTAAACTTATCACAAAATCCGCACTGTATAGAAAAGAAAGTAGAGGAGCACATTATAGAGAGGATTTCCCAGAAACAAAAGACGAATGGAAAGGAAATATAATAATACAAAAAGATAAGATATATTTTAAGAAAATAATATAATTAGTATATAAATATTCAATTTAATGAACTATAATACCAAATATTTTGCATTATTTAATAATATAAATTTAAGTAATAATATGATATATTAAATTAAATTATTAAATAATGTAGGGGATAAGATGGAAAGATTTATAGAAAATCCAAAGTTTCCGATAAGAGAGATTAACGAGAAGAGTGGGAAGGAGAAAGGGGCAGCAAGACCTCCATACTGGGAGATGGTATTTTATTGGACGAGAAAGCCATTGATTGGAGCAAGAGGGGTTATTGCCGGCTCTCTATTGCCTTATGATATTGATTTAGAGAGGTTTAAAAATGCAATATGCCTTGATGAAAAAACTCCCCACAGAGTAAATCCAAGAATTCCAAGTGATTGGAAGAAGTATTTTGAAGGAAAAAAGTTATTAGATCCGTTTGCTGGCTTTGGCTCTATACCTTTGGAGGGCTTGAGGTTGGGCTTAGATGTTACAGCAGTTGAGTTATTGCCTACAAGTAATGTATTTTTAAAGGCAGTTTTAGAGTATCCTAAAGAGTTTGGCAGGATTTTAGTTAAAGATGTTGAGAAGTGGGGGAATTGGATAACTGAACGTCTTAAAGAGGATGAAGATATTAGAGAGCTTTATGAGGATGATGTTGCTGTGTATATTGGAACTTGGGAGATAAAATGCCCTCACTGTGGTAAGTGGATTCCTTTAATAGGTAATTATTGGTTAGCGAGAGTTAAGGATAATAAAAAGGGATATAAAAGATTGGCTTTTATGAAGGCAGTTAAAACAGAGGATGGCATTGATATAGAGGTTGTTGATGTTAATAAAATAGCTAAGGAGAATAATTTAAGCTTAGAAAATGCAAAGGTTGATAAGAATAAAATAAAGATTGATAAGTTAGAGTTTGAAGTGCCAAATGCCAATATTGAATCAAGGAAGAGCCAAGTAACTTGTTTGTTTTGTGGGAATTTAATAAAATTTGCAGATGAAGAAGGAAATCATTATTTAAATAAGGTTAAAGGCAAGGACTTAGAGTTCTATGTAAAATTTGCTTTAAAGAAATATCATGAAGGAGATGAGAGATTTGCAAGGCAGAGATTGTTGGTTAAAGTTAAAATTGAAGATGGAGATTTGATTTTTGAAAAAGCTACCTTAGAAGATAATAAAAAATTGGAGATTGCTAAGGAGAAGGTTAAAAAGCTTATAGAAAGTGGAGATGTTGATGTGCCAAATGAACCAATACCTCCTTATGGAAATATGGGAGGAGGAGGGCATTTTTTACCTTTAAATTATGGGATGGATAAGTGGTATATGCTTTTTAACCCAAGGCAGTTATTAACTTTGATAAAAATTACAAGATTGATTAGAGAAGTTGGAAAAAAGGTTGAAGAGGAGAAACTTAAAGAGGACTGGAGTGAGGAGAAAGCTTTTAAGTATTCAGAGGCAATTGCTACTTATTTGAGTATTGCTTTGTGTAAATTTGCTGATTATAACTCTTGTGTCTCTGTTTGGAATCAATCATTAATTATGGGGCATACTCTAAATTTCAGAGGAATTTCAATGGTTTGGAATTTTTGGGAATCTAATCCCTTTACAAAATGGACTGGTTCTTGGACACAAGGATATACTTACACTCTTCCAAAATCATTGGAATATCTAACCTCTGCACTTTCAAATAAACCAAATAACTTAGATGATTATTTCAATAAAATCAATAATAACTCCTCAAACATAAAAATCATTCAAGGAGATGCAACCTCGTTAAACTTAGGAGAACAGTTTGATATTATCGTTACCGACCCTCCCTATGCCGATGATGTCCCTTACACAGAATTATCTGACTTTTATTATGTTTGGCTTAGAAGGGCTTTATCTGATGTTGAAAACAATAAATTAATCCCAAGATACCATAAAGATGCATTCTTTAAAAGAATTGGTAAGAAATACAAAGAGATAAAAACCCAATGGCAGGACTTTGCTAAAAAAGAGGTTTCTGAAAAATATGGTAGATTTATGGATTTAGAGAACAAAAAAGAAATAGCAAAGCAACACTTTGAAAATCTCTTCTCACAGGCATTCATATCTATGAAAAACCACTTAAAAGATGATGGTTTGTTAGTTACCTACTATGCACACACAAACCCAGAATCATGGGCAAATCTCTTAGAAGCGGGATGGAAGAGGGCAAAACTGACCATAACAAGAGCATTACCATTAACAACAGAATCAAAAACAAACGTTATATCAAGAGGCAAACTCTCCTTAGACACTTCAATAATTGCTGTCTGGAAAAAGAAAACTCTAAAAGATAAGGCGTTAATCTCAACATTAATACCAAAATTAAGAGATAAAGGAAAACAAACAGCAGAACTATTAATAAAACACGGACAGCATGATTTAGATTTACTGTATGGAGTAATGGCTGGTATCTTAGAAGAGATAACCCAATACAATGAAATTGTAAGTCCAGAAGGAAAATTAACAACAAAAGACATCCTCGATAAGTATGTCTATCCATTAACAATATACAGCATCATAGATGCCATTTCAAAAGAAAAAGAAGGAACTTTAAAAATCACTTCAAAACCAGCCCTATTCTATACAACTTATAAAATCCTATTTGGAAATAAAACCTTAGGTAGTGGTGATTTAATATTGCTAAATATCTCAACTGGTATTGATGCAAAAACAGCAGTTGAATACAAACTAATAAAAGAAGATGGTAAAGGATTTACCTTAAACTCTCCAGACCTAATAAAAGAACTCAACAACAAACATCTACAGCAGTTTTTAATTGAAAAGAACATAAACCCAACAAATCCAGAAATAAAAACATCAATAGACATCCTCCACTTACTTGAATACTATGCCTTTGCTTATCCAATAGATGCCTTTAAATCAAAACTTGATGAGTTAAAAGATAAACACCCAACAGAAACCGAAGAGGCAATAAATATTGCCAAACTAATAAACAAATACTATGAAAGCGTATTTAAGGAAATATATGCAGGCAAAAAAGATAGTGAAATAGATAAAATCCTACAAAAAAATAAACTATACGAAATCTATCTAATAAGAAGATTAGTAAGGTTCTTAGAGGGGAAAGCATTTTAAATAGGACTTTCGCAGAAATAAATGTTTTAAGGAAATGATACTTTAAAGTATCTAAATGCTTTATTGAATATACAAACTGCAAAAGTTCTATTAAATTTATTTTTTTTGAGGGATAAAAATGTCAAATTATCTAAAGAAAATATTTGAGGACTTAGAACCAGAAGAAAAAATCATTCTCTACGCATTGGGAGCATTAAACAACACCCCCTTAAATAGCAAAATAAAACTTCATAAATTGTTATTCTTAGTTTCTAATGTATTTCCACAACTGAATAAATTACTTGAATTTGAAGAACACTTTTTAGGCCCTTACAGTGAAAAAATAAACTACATCCTTGATGATTTAATTAGTTTGGGATTGGTAGAGAAAAAAGGTGGCAAATACAAACTCACTGAAAAAGGAATGGAAATATATAAACGATTAAAACCAAAACCAGAATTAAAAGAGGTTTTAGAAGATTTTAAAGAATTCATACATGATTTAACTGATGATGAAATATTGGCGTTTATCTATGTTTCATACCCAAAATACACTAAAGAATCTATAAAGTGGGATGAATTGAAAAAACGAAGAGTTGATTTAGCTATCTCTCTATTAAAAAAACAAAAAGTTAGCTTTGGAAAAGCCGCACAAATAGCTGGACTATCTCCTATAGAATTTGAAGAGTTGCTTTTAAAAAGAGGGATAAAGTGGAGAGAAATATAACCACCAAAGTTCTTGATAATACAGTAATAAGTGCAGGATTAAAAGAAATAAAAACCATAAACCTCATTGAAAGATGCATAAAAAGATATAAATTAGTTACATCAAAACATGTATTTGAAGAGACATTAAAAGGTTTTTCAAATCCCATAATCAAAAATTGTTATTCAGAAATTGAAGTCCATGAAATTAATGAAGAAACGTTTAATTTTCTTTTGGATTACTTAGAAAGGAGATTTCCATATTTACACCGAGGAGAGCTATCATCCTTCTTAGTGGCTTTATTAAAATATGCTGAAAATGGAAAACCATATTACTATGTAACAGATGACAATAAAATGAGAAACAAAATCCCTAAAATCCTAAACGACCCAGTATTAAAATCAAAATTAAAGAATCCAATAACTCCAGAAAATTTTAACCTAACAGGGACGATTGGGCTTATTTTAAGATTAAAATATAGAGGATTAATATCAAAAGAGGAAGCCAAAAAGATTGCTGATGATTTAGAAAACAGTTCTTTTAGAGTAACTCCTGAATTACTAAAAAAATTAAGAGAGGATTGATATGGGAAAGTTAAAAGTTCATATAAACTCTATAGATGAGAATTTGATGTTTAGAAGCTTGGATATAAAGGTAGGTCCTAAAACAATGGCATCCACGCCAATAAAGGTTAGCCCTCCAGAATACCCAATAAGTCCTATAAATGAGGTATATAAAAAATTTTCTATCGATAAATTGGAAAAATGCAATATTGACACATCTATAGAAACAAAGACAAACCAGGAAATAAAAAAATGCTTAGTAGCAGATAAGCTAAATATGGTGATTGTTGATTATACTTCCGATATTTTACCTAAAAAAGAACACTTAGAGGTTTTGATGGATTTACAGTATAATGGAAACGTTGTTATAACTCCAATTTTCTCTAAACTTGTAAAAACCCTCAAAGAAGAAAAGCTAAAAGATACATTCATTAAATTAACAAATCAATGCATAGAAATAGCAAATACCTTAAATAATAAAACTATTATTGGAATAATTCCTGCAAAGATGCCGAGACAATTCATTGATGATGTTATTAAAAACTATATTGATAATAATATTATCCATTATATTATAGACCTTGATAGAAGAACTATTTCAGCAAATACTTCCTGGATTAGAAAATTATTTAGAACAATTCATGATAATGGGATTCTTAATGAAACATTGTTATATTGTGTTAATGGTGGCGAGGGTAAATTCTTAAAAAATGCTGAAGTAATTCCTGCACACGATTTTATAAATTCTGGTTTTGGAGTTGATGTGTTAGGTTTAAAACATGTCCCTCCCCCGTTACCTCCAGAAACTTGGGCAAAATTAAAAAATATAAAGAAAGGAGAAATTTACAGAATATTTAACGAAAATACTTATGGTTATCATAGAGTAGATAAAGATTCTCTCCAAAATTTGGAATTACCACCCAACCAAAATATAATAAAACTCTATAATATAGGGAAGCAGTTTAATGAAGCTAATTATTTACAAAATCTTCTTAAAGAGGAATCAACAGTTGAGCAATATGTATCAACAAAATCACAAATGAAAGGCATAATTCCAAAAATCAAAAAAGTTAAACATGAAATCAAAGAAAAATCAACAACACTTGATTTTTTCCTATAAAGCCCCTTAGAACTATCAATTTTCAGTTTAGGTGATAATATGAAGTTTTATAATCGTGAAAAAGAATTGCATTATCTAAAAACCTATTGCCAATTAGAGCCAAACTCTATACTTTTTGTTT
>JAADDS010000043.1 GCA_013153845.1 Methanococci archaeon
ATCAATCCCAAAATATTTATGAATTAAAATATTCCTCAATCCTACCGTCTCTTTCCATGGGACATTTGGATATTCCTCCCTAAAATCTTTGCTAATATATCTTGATGCCTCTCCAATAATTTCTAAAGCTCTAATAACGGCATATCTTACCATTTTATTGCTTATAAATTCATTATAATCAATATTTTTGGTAAATTCGATAACATCATTAGCACTCTCTAAGATATCATATAGGAATGCTTTAACATCTCTCTTAGACATAAATTAAATCCTCCTCAATGGATTTTTTTACATAAGGATTGTGGATTGAGTTTTTAGTTATTAAATCAACTTTTAATCCTAAAATCTTTTCTAAATACTCAATCAACTCCAAATACTCTGAAAATGAAGGGTAGTTGTTTTCATCAAACTCAACCATAATATCAATATCGCTCTTTTCAGTTTGTTCTCCTCTTGCATAGCTACCAAATATAGCGATAGATTTAACTCTATATCTCTCTTTAAGTTCTTTCTTATGCTTTCTTAATATCTCCTTAATCTCAGATAAGGTTTTCATAGTTTCACACAAATTTATTCCTCTTTAGCTCTCTTCAAAGCTAAAAGCCCATTAATTAACCATGCGATTCCAATTAAGGTAAACTACTACTCTTCCAGTTATTAAAGCAAATAATGTTAATGCTACAAGTATGGCATTCATCAGAACCAGTATTTTGATTTTGGTTTCTTTTTTCATAAATACCTCCTTATAGCTTTGGAGAATTAGATAAATATATTTAAGCAATTTTTGCCTTATCTAAGTTTTTAATCTCCTTTAAAATATTGCTAATTACTTTTTCACCAGCATTCCATAGTTCAATACCAATTATATTTCCATCTTTATCATACTCTATCCAAACATCTTCATCAATCTCATAGGTATCACTAACTTCTCCCTCCTTAATTAAGATATAAAGAATATCTGACTTTGGGTCGTATCTAATTTTCATAATTCAATCCACCTTTTAGTACCAGCCCTACAAGTCCTTAATGCTCTCTTTTAATTTCTCAAGTTCTTTCTTCATATCTACAATATTCTTAATCTTCTTAATGAAAAATTCATCAATATCTGTTATCTCAACTATTTTTTCAACGCTCCAACCCTTCTCTAACGCTTTGGCTATAACAAACAGCCGTTCATCTGTTGGATTCTTTAATATCTCCTCTATCTCTTCATCACTATAATCTTTATCCTTTCCGTCTCCAATTAAACCAAATCTTCCAATGTCCAAACTTCTAATTGCCTTTTGTAATGCCTCTTCAAGTCCCCTACCGATTGCCATAACCTCTCCAGTGGATTTCATACTTGTTCCTAATCTCTTATCTACTGTCTTAAACTTATCAAATGGCCATCTTGGGATTTTTACAACAACATAGTCCAAAGTTGGCTCAAAGCTTGCCGGTGTTTCCTTTGTAACATCATTTAATATCTCATCCAATGTCTTACCAATAGCTATTTTAGCGGCAATTCTTGCTATTGGGTAGCCAGTCGCTTTACTTGCCAAGGCAGAGCTTCTTGAAACCCTTGGATTCACTTCAATAACTCTATATTCAGTCATCTCCTTATTTACAGCAAATTGTATATTGCATCCTCCCTCAATTCCCAAATGTCTTATAATCTTTATAGCAGCGTTTCTTAGCTTTTGATAAAACTCATCTGGAAGTGTTTGGATTGGAGAAACAACAATACTCTCTCCAGTATGTATTCCCATTGGATCGATGTTTTCCATACCACAGACAATAATACAAGTATCTTTTCTATCTCTCATAACCTCTAACTCAAACTCCTTCCAACCTAAAACACTCTCATCAATTAAAACTTGGTTGATTATAGAATATTTTAAACCTTTTGAGGTAATATCTATTAACTCCTCTTTATTGTGAGCTATTCCTCCTCCAGTCCCTCCTAAGGTAAATGCAGGTCTTACAATGACAGGATAGCCAATTTCCTCAGCAAACTCAACCGCCTCATCAACAGAATTAACTGCCTTACACTTTGTAACTGGCTCATTAATCTCTGCCATTGCCTCAGCAAAAAGCTCTCTATCCTCAGCTATCTCAATGGTTTTTATATTTGAACCAAGAAGTTTTATTCCATATTTATCTAAAACTCCTCTTCTATGTAATTCCAAAGCTAAGTTAAGCCCTGTCTGCCCTCCCATAGTTGGTAAAATAGCATCTGGTCTCTCCTTCTCAATAATCTTTTCAACGATTTTAGGATGTAATGGCTCTAAATAAACCTTATCCGCCATGTCCGTATCTGTTTGAATTGTAGCGGGGTTTGAATTCACTAAAATAGTATAAATTCCCTCTTCCTTCAAGGCCTTACACGCCTGAGAGCCAGAAAAATCGAACTCTGCCGCTTGCCCGATAACTATCGGTCCAGAACCAAAAACCATTACTTTTTTAATACTCTCCATCAATATCCACCGTAATAATATTTTGGTTGATTTTATTATAATTAGGTTTCTTTATTTCTTTGCATTTTATCTTGGGCTTGTTCTTATTTATTTTAATTCGTCTTAACACGTTTATTTTAATATGATGTTTTTATACAACTAATTCGTTAATTTTTTGGAATGGGTATTTACATATTTAACTTTTTACTCTCACATTTTTATGGGATGAAGAAGATGGTCTAAACTTTTTAAAATTGCATATCTACCTATAACTTTAAGTATCCTTTTCCTAATAATCAATTAAGGTTTTTAAAGTTAATGGTTATATATGGTGAAAACATGGAAGAGAAGATTTTACCAATTGCATTAAGAAATGCCATCAAATATAATGGAAAGGCAAATCCAAAGGCAGTTTTAGGAATATTTTTATCAGAAAATCCAGAATATAGAAGTAAAGCAAAAGAACTATTGCCTATTATTGAAAAAGTTGTTGAAGAAGTTAATAAACTCTCATTAGAAGATATTAAGAAAAATCTGGAAGAGATAGGAGATAACTGCAAAGATAAAGAAAAAAGAAAAAAAGATAGGGATTTGGAATTACCAGATGTTAAAGATAAGGTAGTTATGAGATTTGCCCCTAATCCTTCAGGGCCTCTACATATAGGGCATGCAAGGGCAGCAGTTCTAAACGATTACTTTGTTAAAAAATATAATGGAAGATTAATTTTAAGATTAGAAGATACAGACCCAAAGAGAGTTCTGCCAGAGGCATATGATATGATTAAAGAGGACTTGGAATGGTTGGGAGTTAAAGTTGATGAAGTTGTTATACAATCAGATAGAATAGAGCTTTATTATGAGTATGGTAGAAAATTGATTGAGATGGGAAAGGCATATGTTTGCGACTGCAATCCAGAAGAATTTAGGGAATTGAGAAATAAAGGAATTCCTTGTAAGTGTAGAGATAGGGCTGTTGAAGATAACTTAGAACTTTGGGAAAAAATGCTCAATGGAGAACTTGAAAATGTTGTAGTAAGATTAAAAACAGACATAAAGCACAAAAACCCATCAATTAGGGACTTTCCAATATTTAGGATTGAAAAAACTCCACACCCAAGAACTGGAGATAAATACTGTGTATATCCTTTAATGAACTTCTCAGTGCCTGTTGATGATTATTTATTGGGAATGACACATGTTTTAAGAGGAAAAGATCACATTGTAAATACTGAGAAGCAAGCTTATATTTACAAATACTTTGATTGGGAAATGCCTAACTTTATCCACTATGGGATTTTGAAGATAGAAGATACTGTTTTAAGCACCTCTTCTATGTATAAGGGGATTAAAGAAGGTGTTTATGAAGGATGGGATGATGTTAGGTTGGGAACTTTAAGAGCTTTAAGAAGAAGAGGGATTAAGCCAGAGGCAATATATGAGATAATGAAGAGAATTGGGATTAAACAGGCAGATGTTAAGTTCTCTTGGGAGAATTTATATGCTATAAACAAGGAGCTTATAGATAAAGATGCAAGGAGATTTTTCTTTGTCTGGAATCCGAAGAAACTTATTATTGAAGGAGCTGAGAAAAAGGTCTTAAAACTTAGAATGCATCCAGATAGACCTGACTTTGGGGAGAGGGAGTTAATATTCGATGGAGAGGTTTATGTTGTTGGAGATGAGTTAGAAGAAAATAAGATGTATCGGCTGATGGAGTTATTTAATATAGTTGTTGAGAAGGTTGATGATATTGCATTAGCTAAATACCAATCAGATGACTTTAAAATAGCAAGGAAAAATAAAGCTAAGATTATACACTGGATTCCTGTAAAAGATAGCGTTAAAGTTAAAGTTTTAATGCCTGATGGGGAGATAAAGGAGGGCTTTGCTGAAAAGGATTTTGCTAAGGTAGAGGTTGATGATATTATTCAGTTTGAGAGATTCGGATTTGTAAGAATCGATAAAAAGGATGAGAATGGATTTGTATGCTGTTATGCACATAGATAAGAGACATTAACTCCTCTTTCAGAGGCAATTTAATGCATCGTCTTTGATGATACTGAGCAATTATAAAAATAAATTACACCTGTATTTAAAATATATTTAATATTTAAAAATACCTTGTTTAAAGAAAATTATGGGGTAAATTCTAAAAACCCCTTTGCGTATTATAAAATCTAAACAGTTAAAAAAACTACTTGGTGATGTTATGAAATTTTTAGGAAACGATACGGTTGAAATAAAAGATGGGAGATTTTTTATAGATGGGTATGATGCAGTTGAGTTGGCTGAGAAGTTTGGAACTCCTCTCTATGTAATGTCAGAAGAACAAATAAAGATAAACTACAACAGATACATTGAAGCATTTAAAAGATGGGAGGAGGAGACGGGAAAAGAGTTTATAGTTGCCTATGCATATAAGGCAAACGCAAATTTGGCCATAACAAAATTACTATCTAAACTTGGTTGTGGAGCAGATGTCGTCAGTGGAGGGGAGTTGTATATAGCAAAGTTATCAAATGTTCCTTCAGAGAAAATTGTATTTAACGGAAACTGTAAAACTAAGGAAGAGATCATAATGGGAATTGAGACAAAGATAAGATCTTTCAACGTCGATAGTATAAGTGAGCTAATTTTAATCAATGAGACAGCAAAAGAGTTAGGAGAAACAGCAAATATAGCATTTAGAATAAATCCTAATGTTAATCCAAAGACACATCCAAAGATCTCAACTGGCTTAAAGAAGAACAAGTTTGGTTTAGATGTTGAATCAGGGATAGCTTTGAAAGCAATAAAAATGGCAACTGAGATGGAGCATGTGAATGTTGTTGGAGTTCACTGCCATATTGGTTCTCAATTAACAGATATAAGCCCATTTATTGAAGAGGCAAGAAAGGTTATGGATTTCGTTGTTGAGTTAAAAAAAGAAGGAATAGAGATTGAAGATGTTAATTTAGGTGGAGGTTTAGGAATTCCTTATGAGAAAGATAAGCAAATTCCAACTCAGAAGGACTTAGCCGATGCGATAATAAACACCCTCCTTGAATATAAAGACAAGGTTGAGATGCCAAACTTAATTTTAGAGCCAGGGAGAAGTTTGGTAGCAACTGCCGGCTATCTATTGGGAAGAGTTCATCACATAAAAGAAACACCTATAACAAAGTGGGTTATGATCGATGCAGGAATGAACGATATGATGAGACCGGCAATGTATGAGGCATATCATCACATAATAAACTGTAAAGTTAAAGATGAAAAAGAAAAGGTAAGTGTAGCAGGAGGTTTATGTGAGAGTAGTGATGTTTTTGGTAGAGATAGAGAGATTGACAAACCAGAAGTTTGGGATATATTGGCCATATTTGATGTTGGTGCTTATGGAATTAGTATGGCTAACAACTACAACGCAAGAGGAAGGCCAAGAATGGTTTTAACAAGCAAAAAAGGAGTATTTTTAATTAGGGAGAGGGAGACGTATGCTGATTTAATTGCTAAGGATATAGTTCCTCCTCACTTGTTATAATTTAGTTTTTAATTTTATTTTTATTTAT
>JAADDS010000064.1 GCA_013153845.1 Methanococci archaeon
AATAATCCACTTCCCCATGCATAGAATACTGCTCCTACAACTATTGTAACTCCTAACACTATTAGTAGGGCAAGTATTGGGGATAGTGCTTTTTTATTCTTTAAGAAGTCGAACATTCATCATCACCCCAAGTATTGTTCTTCCTCGGGCGTTCCATAGGGAAGGCCGTCATCGGAATTAAAGTATATTTTATATGTTGTTAAGTATTCTTTAATGTAGGTAGTTATGTATATACGAATTTCGTCTATATAAAATTTTCTATATGAATCGTAAAGAAAACTTTATATATGGAATATTAAAAAAAGGGTTAATTATATTAATATAAACATATATAAAAGAACAGAATAACACTAAAAAATTCAAAACAGTCGCTTGTTGATATAGGAATATAAACTCTCTATATCCCTAATTCCGCTATGGGTGTAGATAAAAATCTCATTTCTGATCTTTGTATTTACTTTAATCCCTCTACTTCTGAATTCTTCAATAATTGCTTTTGCAAGAGTTTTTCCTCTTCTATCGTAGTCAGTTAATAAGATCACTTCCCTAATCCTCTTTCTTATTAATTCATCAGCAATCAAATAAATTGGAGTTTTTGCTACAACTATAAACGTTCCCTCGATCCCCAAATTTTTTAAACTCTTTACATCCTTTATTCCTTCAACTATTATGGGTTTATCCTCTGCCTCAAATTTTAATTCTTCTATAACCTCCAACAATCTTTCAAACATCTCATCTCTCTTCATAGGATCTCACTTCCAAATATAAATGAAAATCTTTTATATTAATTTATATATCTCCAATTATCGGCTTTAAGATTAACTTCTGCTCTTCATTTATTATATTTCTTAGTATTTTTCCTATTAAGGATTTTTCTTCTCTACTTGCATTTTCATAAATTCCTGCAAGTAAGTATGTAAAATCCTTTAAGATCTCTGGGTTGTTTTTACTAATTTTAAAGAGTATTTTCAATGCAAGTTCTCTTTTTTCAGTGTTTAGCAAGTTTTTTATTTTGATCACACTGTAAGGAAATTTTTCTATGATGTTTGAGATCACTTCTATTGTTAATTTTTCTTCTCTTCTATGATTGCCAAGTTCTTTGAGTAGGATCGGTAGAGCGATCTCATTTGGATACTCTTTAAAAAATTCCAAAGCCATTAATCTCAATTTTTTTGTTGAATATAACATTTCCGCTATTTTTGGAACCACATAGCATAGATGATCCTCTTTAAATTGTCCACTTTCTATAAACTTTTTAACTGCATTTATAAACGCCAATTTCGAATAATAACCTTCTGCCATGTTTATGATCTCCCCTATCTTTTCAACCATGTTAAAGGAGGAGTAAATTATAATTTTATTTGCGTTTAAAATATCCCTATCAGCCATGTCGATATTTTCTATCACTTTTATAATCTCATTTTTTAAATGTTCATCTATATTTCTATTGTTTGCAATGATGTTGGTTAAATAGATTATAAGTTCTCCATCCCTTTTTATATCATCTAAGAGTTCATTAATATTTATTAAATCTAAATTTTTAGAACCGATTATCTCTATTGTTTTGTAAAATTCATATCCGAGATTTTCAGCAATTTTCAAAGTTTTATAGTGGATATTATTATCTAAACATATTCTCGCTACGGTTTCTTCAATTAGGTTCATTGCGACATTGCATTTTCTTATTTCCTCTTCCATCATTATCATATGACGAAATCCACCCATAAACTTCTCTTCTTCTAATCGATACGCGAGGTTTTTTAGTCGTTTATGCTCATTAATCAAAAAATTTAAATGTTCTTTTTTTGCAATTTCTTTTAGTATCCTTAGGGACGAGATTTTTAACGATAAATTCATCTTTTTAGCATACATTAATGTCTTGTTTTCAATATAACTTTTTAATTCAGCATTGTTTTTAGCTATCTTTTTCAGTTCTCTTATTGCAGATGTTTTTGCCTTTCCATACCCATAATTTAAAAACTTGAATAAAAGATCAATTTTACTTTTTGAGTCAGATCTTAGAGAGATCAGCTTGACTCCAATAAACTGCTTCTCCTCATTTCCTGAATATAAATACTCTCTTAAAAACTCTCGATCATAGAATTTTGATGATAATGAAATGTTTTCTCTTAGAATAATATTTAAACCTGCTTTTCCATCAGTTTTTAGGATTTTCTTTATATCCTCTTCTGAGATCTCTGGTTTGATACTTAAAATCTCAAAGAGATGCTTTATCTTTTTGTATGAGCGTTTATTAAAATATCCCAAAATAGAAATATCTAAATGTTTTTTTAATATGGCTTTTTCATCCTCACTTAATAGTTCAACAATATCATAAATTACATTTAAGGCAAAATCTCTTTCGAGTTTTTCATCTGAGTAAAGTTTATGGGTTAATATTTCCAATATCCTTTTTGAGTCATATTTTTTCATTAATTCTTCAATGGCTGAATATTCTTTAATTGCTTTGTAAAATACATTCTCAGAATTTGCGTTTTCTAAGTATAAATATATTAACTCTTCTAAAATACTGTCGTTTATTGGCATTTTTAAGAGATTGATAATTGCATCATCTATATTCTCTGAATTTGTAAAATTTTTCAATATTTCTTCTGCCTCTTTTGAGATAGCCCGTTTTTCTTTTAAATATAAAATTATATAGGGAAGGTATCTTACAATATACTCATCATCCAATCTTTTTAAAATCAAAAAACTTCTTCTTACAAGATCCTTCACTTCTGACGAAAGTGCTTCATCTAAAAATGTTAAAGCAGTATCATCCTTATTAATCAACTTAGCCAACTTCTCATATTTTCCTTCCTTTAAATATTTAAAAAATTCCTCGCTCTCCATACTACCACAAAATATTATTAACTTTAAGAGATATATAAAACTATATTTGGTGAGATGATGAAAACAGAGATGACAAATGTAGATGTGTGTGGAGTTGTTATCGAATTGCAGAATCTTGTTAATAGCAGGTTGGATAAGGCCTTTTTAGTTGAAAGAGATAACAACAGAGAGTTAATATTAAAGCTTCATGTTCCAGAAGGTGGAAGTAGAGAACTTGTAGTAAGTGTCGGCAAATATAAATATATAACATTAACAAACTATGAGAGGGATAAACCCAAAATACCTCCCTCATTTGCCATGTTATTAAGAAAGTATCTAAAAAACGCAAAATTAGTAAAAATTGAGCAAGTGAATTTTGATAGAATTGCAATATTTCACTTTGAAACAAGAGATGGGATTTATAAATTAATTATTGAGCTTTTTGGAGAAGGAAATGTGATATTTTTAAATAGTGAAGATACAATAATCTCTCCTCTCAGAGTTGAAATATGGAGTTCCAGAAGAATAGTTCCGAAGGAAAAATACCAATTTCCACCACAAAAACCACTTAATCCTTACAATATTGAATACTCAATTGCTTATGATGTCTTTAAAGATTACTTCCTAAATAACAGGGGGGTTGAGTGTGTTAGATTAGTTTCGAGAGTTTTTGGGATAGGAGGACTTTATGCTGAAGAAATTTGTGAGAGGGCAGGGATTGATAAGAAAAAAAAGGAGTTAAGCGAAGAGGAAATAAAAATCCTATTTGAAACATCAAAAGAACTCTTCAATGAAGTATTTAACAATAGAAAACCACAAATTATTTTAAAGGATGGAGAGCATTATGATGTTGTGCCCATAAACCTAAAAAAATATGAAAATTTAGAGAAAAAATATTATAAGTGTTTTTTAGAGGCGGTAGATGATTACTTTGCCAAATTTTTAACAAACGTTGAGGTAAAAAAGAAAAAGTCAAAAATTGAGAAAGAAATTGAAAGACAGGAAAATATATTAAAAAGACAATTAGAAACGTTAGAGAGATATAAAAAAGATGCCGAAAAAAACCAGATCAAAGGAGATCTAATCTATGCAAATTATCAAATAGTTGAAAATTTACTTTCTGCTATAAAACAGGCAAGAGAAAAGATGGATTGGGCAAGAATCAAAAAGATAGTTAAAGAAAATAAAGATCACCCAATACTGGGATTGATAGAAGATATAAGAGAAAATAAGGGAGAGATAATCGTCAGATTAAAAGCAGATGTTGGAGATAGGACAATAGAAGAAAGGATCTCTCTCGATATAAGAAAAAACGCATCTGAAAATGCAGAGAGATTTTATGAGAAGGCAAAAAAACTTAAACATAAAGTAGAAGGTATAAAAACTGCCATAGAACTAACCAAGAAAAAGATTGACGAACTTAAAAAGAAAGAGGAAAAGACACTTGGAGAAGATGTCCCAGAAATGAAGAAAAAGAAAAGAAAAGAGAGAAAATGGTATGAAAAGTTCAAGTGGACAGTTATTAATGGATTTCTGGTTATTGCTGGAAAGGATGCAATAACAAATGAGATCCTCATTAAAAAATATACAGATAAAGATGATATAGTATTTCACGCAAATATTCAAGGAGCTCCATTTACAGTAATAAAAACGCAAGGTAGAGATGTGGATGAAGAAACATTGGAAGAGGTTGCTAAATTCTCTGTCTCTCATTCAAAAGCATGGAAACTTGGATATGGAGCAATTGACACCTACTGGGTTAGACCAGAGCAGATCTCCAAAACAGCTGAGAGTGGGGAATATTTAAAAAGAGGAGCATTTGTTATAAGAGGAGAAAGACACTATTATAGAAACACTCCTTTAGAATTGGGAATCGGAATCTTGGAGTATGATGGCAACTTGAAAATAACAACTGCCCCTCCAAAAACGCTGAAAAAGCATTTTATTAAGTGGGTGTTGCTAAAACCATCCAACAAGGAAAAAGGAAAAGTTGTTAAGGAATTAAAAGAGTTATTTAAAGAATATGATGTAGATGATGAAGAAATATTAAGGGTTTTACCGCCGGGAGGATGTGAAATTGTTAAATAAAGCCATTATTGTTCATCTTTAACATAATTTCTCAGGATTCCAATTCCTTCAATTTCACACTCTACCACATCTCCGTTTTTTAATTCTCCAACACCCGGAGGGGTTCCTGTTGATATGATATCTCCTTTATAAAGCGTCATTATCGAAGAAATAAATTCAATTAACTCATAAACATCAAAGATCATATTTTTTGTATTCGATTTTTGTTTTATCCTGCCATTAACTCTACATTCAATATCCAAATTCATAGGATCTATGTCCTTTACAATTCTGGGACCTATTGGACAGAAGGTATCAAACGATTTTGCCCTTGTCCATTGTCCATCCTTCTGCTGTAAATCTCTTGCAGTAATGTCATTTAAAATTGTATATCCCATTATATACTCATCTGCCTCACTTTTTTTAACATTTTTACACTTTTTTCCAATAACAACAGCCAATTCTACCTCATAATCAACCCTATTAGATATTTTCGGACGAATAATATAATCTTCATGATAAATAATAGCCGACGTTGGTTTTAAAAATATTATTGGATAATCAGGTAGCTCCATATTAAGTTCTCTTGCATGATCTACATAATTCAACCCAACACACACAATTTTCGTCGGACTAATTTCCATTCCTCCCACCTTTCAAACGTTATTACATTCTTTATTGCAAACTACGTCTATATAATAATTATCCTCGGCATGTATTTTTATCTTGTTGTTTGTTTTTGTTTTTTTGTGTTTTTGGTTTTTTGTATTAGTTTTTATTTTTTATTTGGTTTTTGTTGGTTTCGAAGGGGTGGCTTATTTTATTGTTTCTTATATTTTGATGTTTTTATTTATAGAGTTTTTTTAGAGTTTTTGATTATTTGTAGTTGTTTTTAAAAATCCACGATTTGTTAATTATATTTTATGTTTTTATTAATTATTTA
>JAADDS010000027.1 GCA_013153845.1 Methanococci archaeon
TCTGGCAAACTTTCAACAATGAATTTCTGCTGTTCTTTTAACGACATTGCTGTCTTTCCGTATCTTACCATAACAGCCCTTTTCTCTTTTATCTGCTCTTTCTCAGCAATCTTTATTAATACATCGGCTGTTTCTTCAGTATTTTTTGTAAAGATTATTGGGATACCAAAGTCAAAGATTATTGATAAAATAGCCCCTTTAAGTGCATTTTCATGAATTCTACTAAAATTTTCTCCTTCAATTATTAACAAAGGTTTTTCAACTTTTTTAAGGTTTTTCAATTGGTTAAATAACCTTTTATCAATTATTGAATTTACAAAATCCTCAGCTGTCTTTCTCTCAACAACAACTCTATCGCTTAAAACATAGTCCCCAACTTCTAAGGTTTTTAGCTCAATGTTCACATAATTATGTAAAAGTTTGGCCATATTCCTCTCTCTAACATCTATAATGATTTTCAGCTGTTTTTCTTTATTTTCATTATCTTTATTTTTATATTTATCTTCGTTATCTTTCGTATCCAGCTGTTTAATAAAATCCAATATGGTTATCTGCTTTTTATTATCTTTTTTTGTCTTTTCATTATTATTATCACTTTTTACATCTTTTTCTATTTTTTCTGTTTCTATTATTGGAACTTCTTTTTTATCTTGGATTTTTATAGTAGTAGGTTTTATATCTTCTATTTTCTTTTCTTTTTTCTTTTCTGTTAATTTTGCATTTAATATTTTACACATATTTTTGAGTATCTGTTTCATTCCCCTTTCTTTGTAAAGTGCACTTCTGTAATATGCCTCATCTGCTGTGCCTTTTGCAATGAGAATAAAAACGTTTCCCCCTTCTCCTCTCATTGCCCTTCCTCTTCTCTGAATAAATCTGATTTCGGAGGGAACGGGTTCATAAAATATTATGTAATTTACTGAGGGGATGTCTATTCCTTCTTCAGATACGCTTGTCGAGACCAGAACATTTCCTTCTCTTTTAAATTTTTCTATTGCCTTTATTTGCTCTTTCTGAGTCATTCCTTTTCCTTTTTCTTTACTTGCTTGGCCTATAAATTTTATTGCCTTTATTTCATTCTGATTTAGAAGATTTACTATTTTCTCTACTGTATCTCGATATTGAGCGAATATTATTATTCGTTCGTCTTTATTTTCTTTTAAGATTTCTCTAACCATTTTTACGACTTTTTCTAATTTTGGATGATCTGTATTTGATTTTAGTAATAAATTAACTGCTTTTATAATTTTTTCATCATTAATTATCGATTTTGCGGATTTAGTCCTTTGTGATGATAGTTTATTTATATAATTTAAAAATACGGTCTTCCCTTGGCTCTCCAACAATTCCTTTGCATGCATTAATTTTAAAGCTTCAGAACAAACCTTTATGAGCTCATATTTTATTTGCTCATCATATGCAAATAAGCGTTTATTTAACTCTATGAGGTCTGTTTTAGTTGCGTTAGATATTGAGATTATAACTCCTGCATCTTTTAGTATTTTTAATCTTTCCTTTAATGCTTTATTTATTAATGTTAGTGCCTGTTTAAATTCTTCTGGTAGTTCAACTCTAATGGGCTTCAACTTAATCTTAGCAATGTATGGTTTAACGTCATCATCATCCTCAGTCCTCACTTCAACATGCTCTATCCCTAAATTCTCACATATTTCCATGATCTTATCAATATCTGATCCAGGAGAAGCTGTTAATCCCAATATGTGGCATTTCTCCCTAAAATTTTTTGCAACGAAAGCGTAGGAGTGATCTCCTGTTGTATGGTGTGCTTCATCGGCTATGAGTAGAACGAATTCATTTGTATCAATTCTTCCCGCAATTAAATCATTTTCTATAACTTGCGGTGTGGCAATAAATATTTTCCCTTTTTTATAGAGATCTTCTCGTTTTTTTGGCGGTATTTTTCCAGTCAGTGCAATAATTTTATCTTCTTCAATGTTTAAAATATCTTTTAATCTTTTATGATGTTGTTCTACCAGTGGACGTGAGGGAGCTAATATTAAAACCTTTCCGTCTTTTTTTGTTAAAATACCTGCTATAACAAGTATGGCTATCGCTGTTTTTCCCAATCCAGTGGATAGCACACAGAGAGTATTTTTGTTTAAGGCATTTCCTGCAATTATTTGTTGATATACTCTCGCTTCAAGCGTGTTAGGTTTTATAAGCGGGTGGTTGATAAACATGTTATCATCTTTATGATTATTCTTTATGTTAGGTTTGTTTTTGGTTAAGCTATTTATTGATTTATTGGCAAGTAAATCAACATATTTTCTCTTGCTCGTATGAGAGTTATATAGAGATAATTCCTCATAAACCATGATAAAATAAACCATATTATAAATATAATAAATTTAATCATATCAAATTATAATTTATAATTAATTATATTACGCTGTTAGGTTAGAATATAAAAAGATTATGATAAAATTTTTTAGTAAATAACTAACTAATTAGAATCTTAAAATTAAAAGTTAAATTAAAAAATCATCAACGAACAATTAAATATTTGTTAAATTGTCCATGTTAAAATAGAAAAAAGCAAAAAATAAAGAAATTTAAGAACAAAAAGGGATTATTTACTGCTCTTCTTTTAAGAGTCCTGCAGCATCTAAAGCTAATTTAACTTCTTCTGTTGAAGCTCCTTTTTGAATGTCAACCTTTTTTTCTGTTGGTTCTAAGTGTTTTATGTTGCATCTTCTTCTTTTGACTAATCCATCTACTACAACAAAGTTTTTATCTAAAACATCAACTATAACACAGATCTGTCCTGCTTCTCTTCCTGCTGTTTTTATACAAACTCTTCCTACTTCTATTGCTGGCATTAACCTCACCTCATTTTTGTTGTTGTGATTCTCGCGAATCACAACTCATCCTCCAAATGAGGGAGGTTTAATACCTTTCCTCTGCGATTATCTTTTTAGGTTGTCTATGGCAGAGGAGACGATATTAAACACTCCCTCCACGTTCCATTTCGAAGTATCAAGTATCAGATCGTAAATTGAGAGATCATCTATATCTATTCCATATATCTCCTTATATCTCTTTTTTTCGCTTTTCTCTCTTTCGATCATCTTCTTTAGAGCAACATCTTTATCAGTGTTTTCTCTTTCACTAATTCTTTCTGCTCTAACTTCAAGGGGGGCTTTAAACCATATGGTTAGATCTGGCTTAATTCCGTTTTTCAATAACATCCATGCTGCTAATCTTCCCTCTAAAATGACATTTCCCTGCTTCGCTATCTCTACTTGCCTTCTATCTATCTCTTCATCAACTTCTTTATGTTGTTCAGCGTATTTACTAAATTCTTGCAAATCCATGCCCATCTCTTTTGCCATTTCTCTAAATATGAAACCAGCACAGACGTGTCTTAGGTTGTATTTCTCTGCTATCATTTTTGCTATTGTGGTCGTGCCAGTTCCAGGTAGCCCCCCGATTGTGATTATCATCTATTCACCCATCTAAAATGGATTCCTTTACTATAAATATTTTTTCATACAACATATATAAACATATATTGATGAATAATGTAAATGTTATAAGTAGTTGTGTATATAAGTAGTTGTGTATCATGTTAATTGATTTTTTAATTTTATTTTAAAGTGTTCTTGCTCTTTTAATCATTAATCTTTTTAAACATCTTGGACATAGGTAGCCGCCATATGGCCTTTCAGGCCTTCTTCCAGTTTTTGGTAGTTTTCTAACTTCTACAGGTCTACCTCTTGGAACTCCGTGGAGTTCCGCTCCGCAAATTGCACATCTTGGTTTTCCTGGCTTTCTTTTTTTATAGTGGATAACTATCCTTCCTCCAGGGGTTTTTCTGTAAACTCTTCTATACGATCTTGATCTGTATCTTGGTGCTGGCATGTTAACTCACCTTTATTATTAAATTTTTATTTTTATATATTTTTTAATTATTTTAATATAAGTTTGAATTAAATCGGTCTTAAAAAGTTTTAATAGATTTTCAAACAGTTTAGGCAATTTATTATATATATCGAAAATTTATATCATTATACCATAATAATTACTATTTAAAACTTTTGGTTCTGTATTGTTTCAACTTAACAAAGTTGCTAAAAATCACAAGTATGCAAAAAGATTAATAATTATTAAATAAAAAATAACAAAAAAAATCGTAGTTATAATAAAAGGAATAGAATTTATAGTAGAAAGTAAAAAAATATGAACAGACCAAAAATGCCCACTTACTCAAAGATCTCAATGGCCTTAAAGGGACATGCCTTTAAACAATTTTTGCAACCCACACACTCCTCTTCTTTAAAAATAACGTTGTAATCATCATCCATATAAATAACATTGATAGGACATTGAGTTATACAACATCCGCAGTGAACACACTTCTCCATATCCCTTTTTATAACCTTGGTTATCTCTTCAACCTCCCCAAACTTTGACAAATAATCCAACGCTTTTTTTATTGTTTCTTCATCTCCAAAAAGTTCTAAAATTAAAAATGCCTCCTGCGGTTCAACCTTTGCCTTTAATATATTTATCTTAACCCCCGTATTTAATATCGTGTCTGAAATTACTGGCTTATTTATATGCTCTGAATCAGTCCAATAATAAACCTTTTTCCTCATTTTTTCCCTCCGAATAATCGTGATATATCCTCAGAAGTAACTACACCCACAACCCTCTTATGATCATCAACCACAGGAACCCCAGAAATGTTATTAATACTCATCTTTCTTGCTACGTGATCGGCTGGCTCATCCTCATGAGCAGTTATTACATTTTTTGTCATGATCTCTTCAATCGTTTTTTTATTCTGAGCGAGGGCTTTGGCAATGTCCCAAGATGTTATAATCCCAACCAACCTTCCAAGATCGTCAACAATCGGAAGATGATTTATGTTATATTCAATAAGTATCTTTGCCGCTTCCATGATCGAAATATTACATGGGGCAGTTATCGGCGGCTTACTTAAAATATCCTTAACCAGTGTTATTGGGGACTTCATTGGTTTGTTCTCTGGTTTTCCAAGTGTTCCAACCCTCTCAGATAGTAGGAATTTCCCTTCTAAAATCCATTTCTTTAATTCCTCAGCAACCTCTCTTGCCATTTTATAACTTGAAACAGAACCCGTTTTTACTGTTTTTTCAACAATTTTTCCATCAATTTCAACTTCTAAGCTGATCTTTCCACTTCTTAGAACAGCATAGTTTGTTTTTGCTATCATTGGCTTATCTCTTCTTGGCACTCCATAATCATATATCGGAACCTCTATGTCTTCATCTTTAATAGCACATCTTTCAGCTATTTTTTCATTTAAAACAGGAATTGGAACTCCTAAACCAACATAAAGTGTGCTTCCATATCTTGGCATTGTAGCAGCTCTTATAAACTTACTGTTCATCTTTTTTAGGTCTCCCTTAACCATCAGTGTTCCAAATGGGGGGTTGTGTTGTGTTCCCTCTCCTATTATATACCCCTCTCCTCCTCCCAAAAATATTTTAGTCCCAATTCCTATGGTGTTGTAGTTGTTTATTATTGGATTATAATCGTTTTGAAGAGGATTTAACTGGCCTGCCCCAGAGTAGTGGACGTTGTTATACTCTGGTAGTAGAACACCCATGTAGGTGTATATCTTCTCTTCCCTACCGTTAGTAGCTGCCGGATACGTTTGATAGCAGTTTCTTGGATTTACCATAATTGCCTGGTTAACATCATCTAATGTTATCTTGACATTTACATCCTTTCGTGGATAACAATCAGTTGTATATCCTTCAGCATAGAGTTCAATTTCCTTTCCTCGGACTAAATCCTCTATAACATGGGCTCC
The DNA here is from genome assembly GCA_013153845.1 of Methanococci archaeon. Classification (GTDB taxonomy): domain Archaea; phylum AGJL01; class Methanococci; order Methanococcales; family Methanocaldococcaceae; genus Methanocaldococcus. Next base: position 5,822 of record JAADDS010000027.1, read on the forward strand.
ACCATAATCAATATCAACATCCGGATCTTCGTTAGGTTGTGCAGCTCCGATATAAGCGTCAACGGCGGCTAAACCTCCATACGCCTCAACATTGTTTAAATATATTTTTAACATTTTTATAGGCGGATCGGAGTGTCCGAAATTTATAAACACACCAGAAGAACACATAGCCCCAAAAGTTCCAGTAGTGACAACATCTACATAATCAGCGGCTTTTTTAGCACCTTCCTCTTCTACTATTTTTATCATCTCCTCCGCGGTTATAACGACTGCATCTCCTTTTTTTATCTTTTCGTTTATTTCTTTAATTGTTTTCATACTCCAACCTCTTAAAATTGTGAGTAATCCGTAAAGTATATAAAAAGAGATATAAAAATTTTAAAATGAAGTAAGTTATATATACTTCCTATTAAAAATACCTATCATCACAATTTTTTGTTCTTTTTTATATGTTCCCTTTTAAAGTAGGAAGGATATTTTTAGTTATCAGTCGTTATTGAATATAAAATTTATCCAGAATGTTATTATTTAAATTTACCTTATAAAATACAAAATATAATAATACAAAGTTAAATTTTGATATAATTTGATTATAATATTTATAATAAACCTAACAATAAAAATAAAAAATGAAACAGGATAAAAAGCAACTAACAATAAAAATAAAAATAATGAATATGAATAAAATAAATGAAAAAATGGAAAATATCGGGTTTTGAAGGTGAAATTGTGATATTTGCAGTTAGAACCATGGTTGGGCAGGAAAAAAACATTGCTGGATTAATGGCAAGCAGGGCTGAAAAGGAGCAGTTAGATGTCCACTCTATACTGGCTTCTGAATCATTAAAGGGCTATGTTTTGGTAGAAGCAGAAACAAAAGGAGATGTTGAAGAATTAATAAAGGGAATGCCAAGAATTAGAGGAATTGTTCCGGGAACAATATCTATTGAAGAGATCGAGCCACTATTAACTCCAAAGAAGATCATTGAGAACATTGAGAAGGGAGATGTTGTTGAGATCATCGCTGGACCGTTTAAAGGAGAGAGGGCAAAAGTTATTAGGGTTGATAAACATAAAGAAGAGGTTACCTTGGAACTTGAAAATGCTGCTGTTCCAATACCAATAACTTTACCTGTTGAGGGTGTTAAAATTGTCTCAAAGCATAAGGATTAACTCTTAAAAAATAAAAACTAAACGAAAAAATATTAAAATAATGCCCAAATATTAAAAATATATCAAACTAAATATCGAACTAAAAATATATATTAAAATGAAAAACAATGGATAATCAAATGACTTAAACTTTAAATCCAAGCTTTTTCGCTTTTTTTCTCATTTTTTCCAGATCTTTTTTGTCAAATTTATTCTCCTCAAAGGATATAAAGTTTATTGCATGGATTGTTTTTTCATAAAAGTTTGGATAGTGTATATTAACATCTCTATCCTCTACATACTTAATCAAACTCTCATTAAGAAACAAACTATACCCTTCTTCAACCAGATCAATTGCAATAAATGGATTTTTCACCCTCTTTTTAATCTTGAATTTAATTCCTTCTCTTCTTAAAATATTATAAACAATTCTTTGAGAGCTAAATCTAACTCCAATTAGATTTTTATAATCAAAAGAGCCCTTACTAACCATTATAAAGTGATCATAGGCAATTAAAAATATATCAAAATTAAAATTTCCAAGATCTGCTTTTAAAAATCTTTCATCATTTAGGCGGTATATCCAATAACTGTCATCAACACCAAGCACATCAACCAATCCAAGGGTTAAAAGTTTTAAGGCATTGTCAAATGATGTTATTATAGGATCTTCAAAGATAGTTTTTGCGATCTCTCCACTTACAAATCCTGAAACAGTAAAGAAATTTTTACTTGTTCGCTTTCTTACTGCAAAGTATTCTTCTAAAATATTCAATCCGGCACTAGTTAAGATAGTCCCATTAGGAGATGAGTCATAAATCTTAACTCCTAACTTCTTTTCTAATCTTTTAAGTTGGATGTTAAAAGAAGAAGGGGAGATCTTTAAAAGTTTAGAAGCTTCATTTTGGGATTTTGTCTTATGAAGAGCAAGAAGTAGTTTTATTTGATTTGGGGTTATTATTTTTCCCATATATTCAATAGGCGTATTAACATCCAACTCATCCATTTTTTTCATCTTACCAACCGATATTTAACAATTTTCCGTCATAAACAGCAATGGCATTTCCTATCATATAGACACCATCCTCCTCCACATCTATTTCCAAAAGTCCTCCGTCTAAGTGTGCTAAAACTTTATTACTTGTTTTGCCAAGTTTGTGAGCCACAACTACCGAAGCTGTGGTTCCGGTTCCGCAGGCAGTTGTGTATCCAGCTCCTCTTTCCCATGTTATTATTTTTATTTCATTTGGATTTAAAACCTTTACAAAATGGACATTTATCCTTTCAGGAAATGCTTTATGGTTTTCTATATCTCTACCAATAATATCTAAGTTCTTTCTAACAAAATCAAGATCAATGTTATTATCTTCGACAAATATAACTGCATGAGGATTACCTACATTAACAACGCTTAATTTAACTTTCGGTAAAATTGGATTGTTTAGTTTTAACTCTTCATTTAAAAATTCTTCATCATCATCTCTTCCCTCTAAAATCATAGGAATATCCTTTAATTTGAATTTTGGCACTCCCATATAAACCTTTATTTTTTTTACTTCTCCATTCTCAACCTCCATTTCTGAGATTCTAAGGCCTCCTTTCGTTTCTACTCTTAGCGGGTTTTTTTTCATTACTCTCTCATAAACGTATTTAGAAAAGCATCTAATTCCATTTCCACACATCTCCGCTTCGGAACCATCACTGTTGAATATTCTAAATCTAACGTCAAAATTATCTGATGTTGGTTTTTGAATAAATATTACACCATCCGCTCCTACGGAAAACCCCCTTCTACAAATTTTTTTTGAAAAGTTTTTTTTCTCATCTTCTTTAATCTTTTCCTCTTCAAATTCATTTATTATGATATAATCATTTCCAAGGGCATGCATTTTGGTAAATTCCATCCTAACACCTTTTATCTCTGTTTCTTTTAATTTTATTGATTTTTTAATTTTTAGCTATCTTTAAACTTTTAAAATTTTTTATTATGTTTCCATATATTTTTATCAATAATGCTTTAATAAAAGGTTATTTTAAATAAAATTTACGATAAAAAGCTTAAAGTAAAATTAATTAAAATTAATTAAAAGAGATAAAAATCACTGATCTGCGACCCTTATGTTTATTCTGTTCAAGTTGCTCTCATCTATTACAACCACATCTTTTATTGCAACCACAAGTTTATAAGGTAATAAAACATTTTTTCCTTCTTCTTTCATTACAGGACTATGTTCACTTGGCTCTATTTCTAATGATACTAATCTTCCTACTTTTTCATCAAAAACTATATCTTTAACTTTTCCCATGACACTTCCTTTGTTTCCGATTACTGTTCTTTCAAAAAGTAATTTAGCGGGCATTCTTTCCATAATATTACCTCAAAAACTATTTTTAACTTATATTTTCATCTTTATCCATTTATTATTTGTTTTTCTGATTTAGAAGATTTTCAGCAAATATCAAATCATCTCTTGTATTTACGTTAAATAATAACTCATCAATTACGAAAATCTCTTCTTTCTGTTCTCCATATTTTGGAGAAACAATATTTATCCCTGCAGGAACCAAACCCTTAAATTCGAGGGAGGGGTTGGGATATATCTCTTTTGGGATCATCACGCTTAATGCTTCAATGTCTGGGTTTTTAGATTTAATAAGATAAAAGTAATCAATAATCCTATTAATAATTTTCGATGTTAAGTTAACAATATCAGACACCACCACAAGGAAGGGCTCTGAAAAATATTGCATTGCTTCATTTAAATCTTCGATATATCCCTTACCTGATGTTTCTATAACATTTACTGGTTTAATACACTCTTTATATGTTTTTTTATATGTTTTATTAACATAGCATCTTGTTTTTGGAGTGTTTGGAGAAACTGCAACATATATTTTCTCAATGTTGGAATTAATTATAGGAATTAGAACATGATCTATCAAATATTTATCTCCAATTTTAACTAAGGGTTTCTCTACACCTCCCATCCTACGCCCTTTCCCTCCAGCCATAATTAAAGCATCCATCTAAACACCGTTAGAAACTGAATTATTAAAATTAAATAAAATTAAATTAATAATATATGATAATTAATAGTTATCAGATCATCAAATTTTAGAAATACCATAAAAAATTAAAGGAAATTCAAAATTCTAAAAGATTAAGGTTAAAAGATTTAACAAAATTTTTAAAAATCAATAATGAATAAATTACTTATAGATCCCTTGGATCCACAAGTTCTCCTTTAACAGCACACGCAGCAGCGGTTATTGGTGAGGCAAGATAAATCTCTGCTTCCAAAGAACCCTGTCTTCCTCTGAAATTTCTATTTGATGTTGAAACACAAACCTCTCCTGGACCTAAAACCCCATACAACGAACCCATACAGGCAGAGCATGAAGGATTTGTAACAACACATCCATACTTTAAAAACTTTTCAATTATTCCCTCTTTTAATGCTTTTAAATACTCCTCTCTTGAAGCGGGGGTTATGATAACTCTAACATCATCAGCTATTCCACCATGTCTTTCAATAACCTCAATAGCCATTCTTAGATCTTCCACTCTTCCATTTGTGCAACTTCCTATAAACACCTGATCTATTGGCCTTCCAGCTACTTCTCTTGCCTGTTTAACGTTATCTACATTGTGAGGACATGCAAAGACCGGCTCTATTTTATCTGCTTCAATCTCATAAACCTCAGCAAATTCAGCATCCTCATCTCCTTTTATTATTTCAAAAGGCCTTTCAGTTCCATGTTTTTTCATTGCCTCTTTTACATATTGGATAGTTTTTTCATCTGGCTCAATAATTCCTGTCTTTCCTCCCATCTCAATAGCCATGTTTGTCATGGTCATTCTTGAAGCAATAGACATATTTTTAACTGTCTCTCCCCCAAACTGACAAGCTTTATACGTAGCTCCATCAACACCAACTTCTCCTATAATACTTAGAATAACGTCTTTTGATGTAACGTATGGTTTTAACTCTCCACTGATGTTGAAATAAATTGTCTCTGGAACTTTAAACCACAATTCTCCAGTAGCAAATACGTGTGCCATGTCAGTTGAGCCAATTCCAGTAGCAAAAGCTCCGAAAGCTCCATGTGTGCATGTGTGTGAATCAGCCCCAACAACAACTTCTCCCGGAGCTACATGTCCTTTCTCTGGTAAAACTTGATGACAAACTCCTTCTCTAATATCGTAGAAATACTTTATACCTTGCTCTTTAACAAACCTTCTCATTAAAATGTGGTTTTCAGCTGCTTTTATACTATCTGCTGGGACTTGATGGTCAAATAATATAACTATCTTTTCAGGATCCCAAACCTTTTCTATTCCATACTCTTTTAGCGTATTAACAGTTAAAGGGCCTGTAATATCATGAACCATTGCTCTATCTATCTTTGCCATCACTATATCTCCTGGACTAACCTCTTTTTTTCCTGAAGCTCTTGCTAATATCTTCTCTGCAATAGTCATTCCCATAATATCACCGTATTTTTTCATGATTAATTTTTTTAATGTTTACTCATATTTGATATTATTTTTATTAATTTCGCCAAAAATTTTTAACATTAAATTCACATATACAATTTTGATATTACAATTATTTATTACAATTATTGTATGTTTTTTGCATATTCAAATAAATCATCTGAAATTTTATTTACGAGGGAATAATCTTTTATCCCCTCCTTCAGTAGAATGATTTTAAGTTTAGTCCGTATTTTAGATTGGAGATTTTTCTTCTTTTTCCAATCACGTGTCTTAATATAACCAGACATCATTCTTGCAATTTCTTTTGCAATTTTTTCAATTCTCTTTTTATCTGTTAGGGGTATATTAGGATATGAGAATAAAAGGTCATAAAATGCTAACTCTTCTTCAGTTAATCCAAGTTTTTTTCCTTCATCATAAGATTTTTTAATATTTTCGGCTAAATTAATAAGTTCCTCAATCATTTCGGCAGTGGTTATTACTTTTATACGGTATTTCTCTATAACTTCATTTAATCTTTCTGAGAACTTTTTGAATCTTATTGGATTTTTTGCCATACGAATTCTTATATCATCACTTAAAATTTTGATAAGAACATCTCTTACATAGTCCTTGTATTCTATTTTAGCAATCTCAGATAAAAATTCATCAGATAAAACGGAAAGTTCAGGTTTTTCTTTTTTTATCATTTCAAAAATATCAAGTGGATCTTTAGCACTAATACTCTTAGATATTAAACTTTGTATATCGTTTTCGAGTTCTTGAGAAATCTCACGGATTTTTTTAGTGGAATACTTAACAATCATCTTTTTTATCATTTCAAAGAATTCTAAATCATCTCTAATGGCTACTGTTTCAGGATGAGGTCGAGCAAGCAAATAAAGCTTTTTTAATGCTATAACATTCCTAACAAATTCTTTTTTAGTTTTGTCATCTTTTGCTACTCTTTGATAAGCTTTTACTGTAAGTAGGGATAACTCCTCTGAAGATAACTTTTTCCAATCTTTGTAATTAATATTTTTAAAGTATGATGTTATCTTTTCATATCTACGCTTCATCTCTTCAATAACTACTCTAATGTCAGTCATTAAATCCTTTCTTGCCTCACTTGAATATTTAGAAAGAGATTTAGATAAATCATCGGCAATTCCTATATAATCTACAATAAGCCCTCCTGGTTTATCCTTAAATACTCTATTTACCCTTGCTATTGCCTGTGCTAATGAATGATTTTTCAATGGCTTTAAGAAATACATCGTATGTAAGCAGGGAACATCAAAGCCAGTAAGCCACATATCGACAACTATAACCATCTTTAAATCTGAGTTATGGTCTTTGAATTCTTTGGCTAAGTTTTCAAGCTCCTTTTTTGTTCTTATATGTGAGTGGAAATATTCAGGGTCTTTTGATTTATTCCCAGACATCACGACAGCAATCTTTGGAGCATTTGGCTGTTTAGTAATCCATTTATATAACTCTACTGCCACCTTTCTACTAATAGTAACTACCATGGCCTTTCCATTGAAATCTTGAAGACGTTTGTTAAAATGCTCTACAATGTCTTTTGAAACCTTGGAGAGATAGTCCTCTGTAAGCATGATTTTTTCAAGTTTGGCAAATACTTTTTTTATACTCTCTTTTGTTTCTGGGTCATTGGCTACTCTTTCAGAGATTTCATCAAACTCTAAATCAATGAATTCATTTGTAAGATGCAATTCTACAAGACGGGCTTCATAATAAATTGGAACAACTACACCGTGTCTTTTTGCTTTATCAATTGGATAGGCACTTATATAATCTCCAAATACTAAGAATGTTGAACGGTCTTTATAATCTATTGGAGTGGCTGTGAATGCCAAAAATGATGCGTTAGGAATAGCTTTTCTAAGGTTTTGAGCTAATGTTCCATAATGGCTTCTATGGGCTTCATCTGCAATTATAATTATGTTGTTTCTATCAGTTAGGAAAGGATAGCTATCATCTTCTGACTTTCTACCAAATTTTTGTATTGTAGCAAAAATTATTCCTCCAGGTGTTTTCTTAATGAGTTCTTGAAGCTCAGCTATACTTTCAGCTCTTTCGGCCTCTGAAAAAACACTTGAAAAAACATTATATAGTTGTTCATCAAGCTCTAATCTATCTGTGAGGAATACTAAAAGGGGATAATTTAAGTGTTTCTGTTTAAGTGCTTTTTTGGCATAAAATAACATTGTTATAGATTTACCTGTCCCCTGTGCATGCCATACAATACCGATTCTCCTATCTTCAGGAGTTTCTCCATAAAGTACGGATTTTATTGTCCTATTTACTGCTTTTTTAACTGTGTAAAATTGATAATATGTAGCTATAATCTTTTTCTTATCATGGATAATAAAGTCCTCGAGGTATTCGATGAGATGTTCTTTTTTAAATAAACCCATTAAAAGTATGTCTAAGCTTGTGTATGGGTTTCCTTTATATTTATACATTGTATTTCCATAATTATCAACTTCTATAACCTCAACATCGTCATCACTTTCAACTCCTTCCCAAACAAAGAATCTATCCCAATCACTTGTTGGAGAGCCGTATTTTGTTTCTAAACCATCACTAACAACGAGTATTTGAGCATAGGTGTAGAGTTGAGGAATGTCTTTCATTTTTATTTTATGGTCGTTAAATGCATCTTTGGCTGTTTGATTGGATTTTGGACTTTTAAATTCAAAAATTGCAATGGGAATTCCATTTACAAATACAACTAAGTCGGGTCTTCTAAATCTTCCATTTTCATAATAGTATTCAACTTCAAATTGATTAGCTACTAAAAATTCATTTTTATTTATATTTTCAAAGTCAATCAATTTAACAAATCTTGTTTTCTTTTCTCCATTTTCTTTAAATTCTAATTTAACTCCATTAATTAGCATTTCATAAAATATTTTTCCACGCATATTAAAATCTGGGTTATCTATTCTGCTTATAATTTCATAAACTTTAAGTGCCAATTCTTCGGTAAGCCATGGGTTAAGTTTCTTTATAGCTTTTATAAATCGGTTTTTAAGTATTACATCTCTGTAAGAGTCCCTCTCATTATATTCTGGAGTTAATTTTGAGCCATGTTTGTAGGAATAGTTAAGATTTTTAAATCTTTGTATCGCTGCATTTTCTACAACATAATCTTCATTTAATTTTGCAGTCGCTTTTTTCATTTTATCACCAAAATAAACAGCCCCCACTGATAAAAATAACAAAATTATTTATTTAACTCTTTCATTATCTTTAAAATTTCCTCTTTTAGCTTAGGAATATCTTTTTTAACGACTTCCCATGTAAATCCTAAAATTTCTCTCTAAATTCCATAGGCAGGTTTTTAATAGCATCTCCTATAATTTCTAATCTTCTAATAACCGCATCTTGTAAAAATTTAGATGTAAAGAAATCATCTTCAGTTTTATCTTTAAGTGTATTCCTCAATAAGTTCAATACTTTCTAAAATATGATTTAGGAAGATTTTTACATCTTTTTTCATAATATATCCACTGCTTCATTTAAAATCCTCTCTTTTAAAAGTGGATGTATTGAGTTGTAGGTTAATATATCAACTTCTTTTCCTAAAACCTCTTCAAGTTCATACTTTAATCTAACCAAATCTAATAAACTTTTCTTTTTATCAAATTCAACTAAAATATCTATATCTGATGTCTCTTTTTGTTCATTTCTTGCATAGCTACCAAATATCGAAGCTCTTTTAACACCATGTTTTAATAGAATTGGGGTAATTTTTCTTTTAATTTCATTGATATTCATAAAAATCACCAATTATTTAATTGGACAGTTTTTAAAGATTAATCATTCTATCTCTTCGAATTCATTTTCTCATAAGTAATTATTATTCAATTGATTCTCAATATATTTTAGAACATCCTCTAAACAAACTTCATCCGATTCCTCAACACCATTTTTGGTATGTTTGTGATGAGGGAAGGTCTTTATATTCTTATAGTGAGGAGCATTATCCCACCTAACAATTAAATCTCCATTTTTATCTTGCCAATGGAACGAATATATATAATTTTCATTAGAAACATGCTCTTTAATGTATAGTTTGCCATCATCGATAAGAATAGCTTCAATTTTTAGATAGTAGAAGTCATTTCCTTCTTTAAAATCCAATATTTTAAAATCTTTTATAATTTTGCTATCTTTAAGCAATCTTAACTCTTTCAGCATTTTCTACCTCTTTTAATCTTCTCTCCAACTCTTTAAGTTTTTTCTCATAACTCAGCCACTCAATATAATCATCCCAAGCTTCAAAATCCTCCTCTCTCAATTCCTCAAGCTTTTTCTTAAACTCATCAATTGAGCAGTTATATTTTCTCTCAAACATTTTAATTCTTTCTTTGATAGGAGCAATTTCAGAGATAATTTTAAGCTTTTCAATGGTTATAACATCTTCTTTTGAGACAATAACATCCATAATATCATTCCTTATTCTTATTTTTGATTTCATCAATAATTATTTTTATCTTAAATTATTGCTATAAAATAGTTTGTCTCTCTCAACTTATTAAAAATTATTAGGTATAAACTTTTTTCAAAGAATTTTTTATAATTCTTCAACTCTTAACTCTCCAAATACCAATTTTGGTAATAAAGCATCTTTAATTTTCTTCAAAACCATAATTTGTTTTTGATTGTTTATAATTTTTTTGAATAAAGGTTGAACTAATGAATGGAAGTTTTGCAGTATTGGTTGTGGTGGAATTAGGATAAATTTGCTACTTTTAAACAATTCTACCTTCAAATGTAATACATTAACACCATTTGCAAAGGTTGAGTTCTCTTTTTGTGAGTATTTTAAATACAGATACAAATAATATTTTAAAAATTCATCTTTTACATCAATTTTTGCACAATCTAATGAGATTATACCAAATTCATAGTTATTTGGTAATATCACAATTGCTGGAGCCCCAACAACCTTCGCTTCTGCTGTCATATCTGTAAGGGCAATAATCAAGTCCCCTTCTTTTATTTTTTGCGTTTCTTTTGCTTTTGTTCCTTTATAATAAATATATTCAGTTTTAAAACCTCCTCCTCTTAAAAAATTGTTTAGTGTTATGAAAATATTCTCTTCTGGTTCTTTGCTGATTTCAGAAGATTTATAAGAGACACCTTTTATTAATTTTGCAATTTCTCCTAATCTCTTAACTTCCCAATCTTTTGGAATTTCTTTATCTAATTCTTCATTATAAATGAACTCTTCATCTTTAAACGGCTCAAAATCTATAAACCAATTTTTAAATAATTCTAAAGCTATTTTTTCTAAAATTTCATTTTGTTTTTTCTTATTCTCAATTAAATCATCAAAATATGATAAAACCGTTGCTATTTTTTGTTGTTCTTGTAGTGGAGGATATGGAATAGTTAGTTCTTGAAAAATTGGTAATCTAAGTGATAAAACAGTAGAACCTACCGCCATTTCCCTAAGATAAAACCTTAAAATGTGCATTGCATAATATAGATATTTCCCATGTAAATTTCTAAAATTAAAAATAGCATAAGTTCTTTGATGCAAATCAAATTTTCCTTTATAGTATCTTGGCAAAAAATCTCGACCCTCTCCTGGAACAATTACTGCCTCAGTATCAAAAAGATATTTATTACTTCTTTTTACTTTTTCTGACCTATCAAATAGAGGATACTTCCCATCCTCTACTGCATCCTTAACATCTGTTTTTCCTGTTTTTATATCTGCTAACTCTCCTAATCTCTTAACATTCCAATCCTTAGGAATTTTTCCAATCTCTGTTTCTTTAAATTCTGTTTCCCATCTAAATTTAACCATTTATATCCCTTTAATTTTTAATTATTCAATAAAAAAAGCAAATAAATATCCATTAAATTTTATCTACCGCATACCTTATCTATTGAAACGCCCTTAAAACTCTAAAGCATCCAAAACCTCTTTAACTTTGCCTCTCAACTTCTCCTCCTCATCTAACAACTTTTTCAACTCTTCTGAATATTCATTCATCTTAACTTCAAAAGGAATGCCATCATCTTCAATCTTAACTCCAACATATCTTCCAGGCGTTAAAACATATCCATTTTTAGCAATCTCATCAATAGTAGCAACCCTGGCAAAACCAAGTTCGTTTATCTTCTCTTCATCTTCTCCGCTTTCGAGCATTTTAAACTTCTCAACAATCTTGTTTATATGTTCTTCAGTTAAAATATTCTGCCTTCTTGAAATCTGCTTATATAAATTCTTCGCATTAATAAACAAAACCTTCCCTTTCATGTGTTCTGGCTTCTCCTTCCTTATAAACCATAGAGAAACTGGCAAACTTACATTATAAAACAACTTTGGAGGGCATGCAACAATTCCATACACAAGGTCGTTCTCTATTATTGCCTTCCTTATTTCCCCCTCTACATTTCCAGCAGACAACGCACCATTAGCCATAACAAAACCAGCTTTTCCATTTGGTGCTGTATGATAAATAAAGTGTAGTATCCACATATAGTTTGCATTGTTATTTGGAGGCACTGGAACTTTTTTATTTCCAATTCTTAACCTTGGGTCGTCTGGTTTTATTCTATTTGCATCCCATTCACTATCATTAAATGGAGGATTTGCTACTACATAATCAAAAACCCTATCTATAAATTTATCATCATGATATGAATCTCCAATACGAATATCTCCTTCAGCCCCTCTAATAATAAGGTTCATTTTTGTAAGTCGGTAAGCCATTGGATCAGAGTCCTGCCCATAAATTGATAATTTATTTATATCGACTCCATCATTCTCTAATTTTTCAAGTGCTGAGACAAAAAATCCACCGCTACCACAGGCAGGATCAAATATACTACCTTCTTTAATATCCAAAACCTTAACAATAAGTTTTGTTAGAGATCTTGGAGTATAAAACTTTCCTCCAAGCTTTCCTTCAACTTCTGTAAATTTTCCTAAGAAATATTCATAAATTCTACCAAACACATCCTTAGCCCGATACTCTTTCTCAAAACTTATTTCTGAAAATTTATTTATGAGATACGCATAATCGTGATTATCAAGAGGGGATTGTGCGTAGATTTTAGGAATTACGTCTTTTAACCTATCAGGATATTTCTCCTCCAATATCTCTATGGCTGTATCAATAATTTCTCCAATATTTGGACTCATCACATTTTCTACAAAATAGTCCCATCTTGTTTCCTTAGGAAGATAAAGAACTCCTTCAGAGAGATAAAAATCTTCATCTTCGAGGATCATTTTTCTAAGTTCTGAATCTTCGGTATATAATTCACTCTTTGGATTAGACAGCTCATCTTCAATCTCTTTTCTTCTCTCATAAAATCTACAAGTTAAAGACCTCAAAAATATAATCCCCAAAACAATATACTTATACTGATGAACTTCCACCTTCTTTCTAAGTTTATCTGCCACTTTCCATAACTGATTTTCAAACTCTGGTGTAAGTTCAAAATGATCGAAAGTTTTATTAGATTTATTGGATGATTTTCTCTTATTTTCTTTCTTTTTAGTTTTTTTAGAATTATCTTTTATATCTAAAAATTTATCAAGTGTTGGCATAAGGCATCACCATAATTTTGATTAATTTTTTATATCTTTCTATATTTTTATACATATATTATTGTATTTTTAGATACACAATATGATAAGGTTAATAAATATTTTCAATTATATTGCAAGTTCAAGATTTTTATGCAATTCCTATTAAAATCTTACAAGATACCGTGTGTTATTTATTTAAATTTACTATTAAATCCATTGGTTATTTTGATGTTTCTGTCTGATTAAAAATAAAAAATAAAAATGGAAATAAAAAGAGAGTAAAATTGAGCAAAGCATATATAAAAAACATATATAATAGGTTAAGTTATAATATCTACACTATAAAATTGTTGATTTTTTAGTTTAAATTTATATCCTCGATGATGAGTAATAAAAGCTGATTTAATGTGATGATCCCTTTCGGGGTATCTGAGAGGAGTATTTTTTATTATTTTTATTTTTTATTAATTTTTATTCTACTCCTATCGTATATTTCTTTGAAGCTCCTTTAAATAGCATTGATGAAGAGGCAAATTTTAAATATAGGAGAGTTTTATCAACATCTATAATCTTTGTTGATGCTATATGTGTTATTCCAAATCCTTTAATAAGATCTGGTAGAAGTTGAGATGTTGCTCCAACCAAAACTTTCAATTTGGCATTTTTAGACCTCTCCAAGATAAAATCCAGTGTGTCGTTTAGTAGTGATGTTCCGCTTATAAACACTACATCCATCTCAGGTAATAGGCGATATTCAAACGTATCGCTCAGAGTATTTTCATTGGAAAGAGAGGAATTTCTTTCAAAAACATAAATGCTATATTTATTACTGTTTCTTAATATCCTAACAAGTGGAATCATATTTCCAATGAAGGCAACTTTTTTAACATCATCTCTATTTAAAATCAGTTCAGCGGCATCTTTACCATTTACCTCAAAGTTAAAATAGTATTGAGATAAAGCATTTATTGCTGATAATCCAAGAGTTCTCTCAACAATATCAAAACTATCTGCCATGTTTATAAAATCCTCCAAATTTTTACCGATATTTATGCCTTTCCTATTCCCATGTCCCTTATACTCTTCCAATAACGTCATTGCCACTCCCAAAGCTTTTTTGCCGTTGCTTTCAATTAACACATAACTATAAGGTAAAGCAAACGAAAAATCGATAATTCTAAAGTTTTTTTCTTTCTCACTCAATAGGTTTAAAGCTCTTTCCTTTATCTGTTCTATTATCATAACATCACCTCCAGTTCTAAGAACTCTTTGTTTGGAATAATCAACGTTTTATCTGAAAGTTTAACAAGTTCTGCCTTCAATCCATATAACTTCTCTATATTTTCTTCTGTTATAACATCTTCTGGTTTCCCTCTGTCTATTATAACTCCATCCTTCATTAAAAACACCTCATCACAGAAGAAAAATGCCAAATTTGGGTCATGTAGAGATAACAAAATGGTTTTGTCAAATTTTTTTGAGATTTTCTCAATAACTGATAAAACCAAAAGCTGGTTTTTAAAGTCAAGGAATGACGTTGGTTCATCAAATATCATCAACTTTCCCTCCTGAGCTAAACCTCTTGCTATCAAAATCAACCTCTTCTGCCCTCCACTTAGCTGAGTAAAAGCTTTATCCTTTAAATAATCAATTCCAAGTATTTTTAGGCATTTTAATGCTATTCTTTCATCTTTACTTTTAGGCCCTTCCAAAAAGTTTATATGTGGATTTCTTCCCATCAATACAACCTCAAATACAGTGTATGGAAAATTTATAGAAAACTCTTGTGGAACATAGGATATAAGCTTGGCTCTCTCTTTAAAATCTAAGTTTGTTATATCTTTTCCATTTAATTCAATAACTCCATTTTTTGGTTTTAATAAGCCAACAATTAACTTTAATAATGTTGATTTTCCTACTCCATTAGCTCCCAATATACAACCAACTCCATCTTTTAGTTTGAGGTTTATGCCTTTAAGAACATCTTTATTTTCATAAGAGAAGTAAAGCTCTTTAATCTCTAACATAATACATCCCTCTCCTTTTAACTAAGATGATAAATAGAATAGGAGCTCCTATAAAACTTGTTATAACACTTAAAGGAAGTTCTGATGAAGTTAAAGACCTTGCAATATCATCACATATAAGCAATAGAGATGCTCCAACAATCGCAGTTGCTGGAATGAGCTTTCTGTTATCAACTCCAACTATCGGCCTTGCTATGTGTGGGCTTACAACTCCAATCCACGTAATCATTCCAGCAATTGAGGTAGAGGCAGAGGTAGCCAATGTAGCTAAAATGATAGATAAAGCCCTATATTTCTTTACATCAACACCTAATGCCTTTGCCTCTTCATCTCCTAAGGAGAGTATGTTAAAAACCCATCTTAGGCATAGAATGCCAATTATCCCGATAATCATTGGAATTACTGCAATCTCTAAATCTCCCCATCTAATCCCAGAAAAACTTCCTAAGAGCCAAAACACAATAGTTGGGAGTTTGTTGTATGGGTCTGCCAGATACTTTGCCAATCCAACCAATGCTGAGAAAAACGCTGAAA
>JAADDS010000069.1 GCA_013153845.1 Methanococci archaeon
ACTCTCCAATGGCAAGAATCTACGGATTTAATTTAACTGTCTATGATTCTAAAGGAAATGAGGTCTGGAACTATACTTCAAATGAGTTAAAAGTAGTTTATCATCAATTTGATGTTGGAAATTATACTGCAAATTTAACGGTTTGGGATGGATTAGGAGGAGTTGGATCCGTTGTAGTTAATTTTAGTGTGATAGATAGGCCACCTGTTGCGAACTTTACTTACTACCCAACAACACCGAAGATAAATGAAAATGTAGAGTTCGTTTCATTGTCTTATGATCCAGATGGAGATATTTCTAAGTATGTTTGGAATTTTGGAGATGGATCAGAACTGATTACAACAAACCCGACTGTAAGTCATAAATACACGAAACCAGGAAATTATTTGGTAAAACTAACGGTCTTTGATGCCTATAATTTAAGTTCTTCCATCTCTAAATATATAACTCTCACAGGAATTATTGCTGATTTTAACTATACTGAAAACAACAATACAGTTTATTTCACCGATCTCTCGGTAGTTAACCCCGGAAAGATCGTGTCTTGGTATTGGGATTTTGGAGATGGAACAAATTCAACAGAGCAAAATCCAATACATACGTATAAAGAAGAAGGTGCATATCTTGTAACTTTAACTGTTAAGAGTGATAATAACTTAACAGACAGCGTTTCAAAGATTGTGGTTATTTATCCAAATCCTAAATATCCTCCAATTGCTGACTTTACTTATAAGGTAAATGGAACTGTTGTAGAGTTTAACGCTTCGCTGTCTCACGATCCAGATGGAAAGATCGTAAATTACACGTGGGATTTTGGAGATGGAACAAAAAACACTACAAGTAGTCCTATTATCATACACAAGTATAAAGAAGAAGGTGCATATCCTGTAATATTAACTGTTGTAGATAACAATGGACTCTCCGATTCACGAAGCAAGATAGTAAACGTTGGAAATGTAAGATGGCATAGTGTTCCAATACCAAACTACATTAACATACTTGTTATTGTTTCGACAGTATTCTGTATCTTCTATATTTTAAGGGGGTTGAAATGAGGAAAATACTTTCAAATAGGGCTCAGGTATCGTTGGAATTGGCATTGCTACTTGCAGTTGTGGTTGTGGTAGCTTCAGCAGTTGGATTTTATTATTTGAAATCAGTTGTAAATGGATCTAACACTGCAGAGATTACATCCAAAAATGCCACGATCACTGCAAAAAATAAAGCACTGGATAATATCTACAAAGCAAAGAGGGCGTTAAATGGGTAAAAATAGAAATAAAGATCTTATCTACCTGATGAGATTTCTCGTATACTTTTTAATATTTTATGCTGTTTTAAAGGTTATTGAAGATCATTTATCCCTCATTTTAGCTTTAATTTTAGCTTATTTGACTGATTCTTATTATAACGCCAACACGATAGTGATAAAAAGCACAGTAATAAGTGTTAGTGCACCGTGCACATGTTCTCTGGAGATGGCGTTATTTTTGGGATACATCTTTGGAACGCCAGATGTTCCTATTAAATATAAAGTAATATATGCCCTGTTTGGACTTTTTATTATAAATATGTCAAACATAATCAGGATGATAATAATTGCAAAATATTCATACATGCTTAATTACGAATTAATACATGATGTAGTAAGTTTCATCATCTTTCCTGTGGCGTTAATTTTAAATTTGATGTGGATAAAAATATTAATAAAATTAAATGTTATTAAAAATTCAAAAGGTGCAATGTATGATAAAAAAGCTAACATCTAAGAGAGGTTATGTTTTTACTTATGAAGCAATAATCATCGCATTTATATTTTTAAGTATTTTTTATATTGGCTATGCAGTTTATAGTTATAATTTGCTTACAGGAGTCGAGGAGAAAAAAAATGCGGAGCAGTACCATAAAGCAATCTTATTAAAGGATTTTTTTATAAAGAGTAGTTCCTTTCCTGGAAAGTATTATGTAGATTTATATTATAGAGATTTTTTAAATGATCTAAATATCCAAGAGAAAACATTTGATCCTCTAAACAACTTCTCCAAATTCAACGGTAGTGTTCAATTTATTATAAATCCAAATATATATGATGATGAATTAAGCGACTATTCAAACGACTTAAAAAACACAGGTCTTCAAGAACTTAACTTTACATTTGGAACTAAAACATTCACAATTTACTCTAACGTATACAACAACCCTCCAACAACATCTTCTCTTTCAATATCAGGAGATAATATCCTTTACTTTACAGAAAACGCATATATTCCAAAAATTACAGGTATGGGTTTTGGAAATAATTTTAATCTTTATGGATGTGAGGGTGATCACATTTACTTTAAAGTAAACAGCGAAATAACATCCGCTTCTGCAAGAGTTATGACTTCCCAAAACAATAATTTTGCACAGTGGGCAGATTGGAAGTTCGCTTCCCCTATTGTTATAATTAATCAACTAAATCAGAGTTTAGATAACTATGATGTTAAAGTGGTGTTTGATTCAGAGGAGTATATTGCAAATAATCAAATGAGGGAGGATTGTGGAGATGTGAGATTTATTGATGAAAACGGAAATGAGTTGAACTATTGGATAGAGCCAAACACAATAAATACACACCATACCGTTGCATGGGTTAAAGTAAATTTAGCCCCGAATGAGCATAAGATAATATATATGCTCTATGGAAATCCAAATGCTAAAACCACAGCAAATGGTGAAAAAACATTTATGTTCTTTGATGACTTTTCTGAAAAAAAGATAGACACTACTAAATGGAAATACAACTTTAATAACCCATTGTTTTTAGATGACACTTATGCAAATGGAATGCCGTTTGTATATTTAAGTTTGGACTATAACTACTATAACAATGGGAAGGATGATGCTCATATCATAACTTACCAAATATTTAACGATCACACTGCCATAAGATTTCACGCTAACTTTCATAAAAAATATGATGAGTGGGCTGGATTTTACGAATTAAATCCAGATGGCACTGACTATAACAGAGAGGTTATAACAAATTATCACTGGGGAGGAGAATATTTAAGGGCAGAGTCCTCTGTCTCTGATGAAGATCATGATAGTTATATAGTATTGCAGGATTTAAGCTTGTATAACACATGGAATACTTATGAGATAGAGAGGAATGGAAAAACATCAGTTAACTTTATAATAGATCACGATGGAGAAGAAATATATAAAATGATATACTCAAATATATATACAGGAGAGTTGCCAATTGCATTTTACGCAAGAAGGTTTGACGACTCAACAACATACGGTTATATTCCAACGAATGATGAGAAGAATGGAAATATAAGCATTGATTGGGTATTTGTTAGACCTTACGTTTCACCAGAGCCAGAGGTTAGATTAACGGCCTCTGATGTTATATTTACTGTTAATGGTTATATTTATGAGAAGCCATTAACTTCCATGTTTCGTACCGTAGATATAACACCCAACTTAAAAACAGGAGTTAATGAGATTAGAATATTAAGCTCCCCACTACCTGTGAATTTTGAAATAAATATGGAAAACGATGCATCCTATTATTATTTAACATTATCTCCAAGGAATATTACCATAATGGTGAAATCATGATTAATAGTATAGATTTAGCAATAGGAACGGCAATATTACTCGTAGGAATGGCTTATTGGACTGTTTCAATTACTGAACATAATAATAATTATGTAAATATTGTAAAAGAGGATTATATCTTTGATAAGGGAATCTCAGCAATGGAAGAACTTTCAAATGATGGAACATTACAGGATGCGGTTCTTCTCTACTATTTTGGAAAAAAAGATGATGCAAGAAGATTAATTGAAAGTAAACTTCCCCTTCATCATTACCTCTTATATATTGATAACAATCTTTTGATAAATAAATCAAGTGGAAATATCTCCTCAAATCTTTATGTTTTGGCCATACTAACACTAAATAGGAGTGAAGGATGGTATGTGATTTATGGGGATGAAAACTCAATAAACATATCCAAAGATCGATTTCTCGACTATACTGATGCTTACAACTGTCCAACTTATATAAACTACAAGATTCACATGCCTGTTTATCTTTCAAGAAATATTACCTCATCTAAGATAAAGTTGTATCTTCCTTCATCATAGTTTTTCTGATTAGCTAATAATAAACCAATAAATTATAAAATGAACTATAAAAATAAAAATTAGAGGAGAAACTATGTATTTCTCTCAAAATGCGATAATTTTGGTTATGTTGATGTTTGTTGTCTCAGCAGTGTTCTACTCTACAATAAATTATCAAACCAAAGCGGTAGAAGACGAAATAAAGATAAAAGAAGTTAGTTTATATGAAAAAAACGTGAAGAACACAATAGATAGAGATATGAATAAAATTGTAGAAGACGCTTTTGTTAATGCGAGTTATAAAATAATGAAAAGTAGAAAGTTTTTCCCAGATGCAAAAGTTGCAGTAGATTATATAACCTCCTTTATTAAAAATGAAACCAATAAATCTTTAAAATGTATAGTTGGAAACTCTTCAAACATTACATTTGATGTTGGATCCTTTGATATAGAACCTACCGACGATCCCTTAAAAATAAGAGTTATTGGGAATATTGAGTTAAAATATATAAAAAAACTACATAATGGAGAGATCGTTGGGTTAAAAAATATCCAAATAGATAAAGAAGTAAAGCTCTCGAGAATTCCAGATCCTTATGTTTATTTAAATAAATTTTACTACAAGTGGGAGTATGGAAGAGAAATAATATTGAATAATTTTCCAAATGATGACAAAAACCATACATTTTGCATAATATTAAATGATGATAATTTTAATTACAATAGAATGTATAATGAAAATTCTCCAACAGAAATAAGAATAATCGGACTAAATTCCTCTACAGGGAGATGGAATGTTGTATTACCTTACTGGGTTCAGACGTGGAGAGAAGGAAATAATCACGTCTCTATAATATGGGTTAAGGCAAATAGAAAAGAATTGTTTAATGGAGAATATATCTATCTTCTATATAACTCAACAACCCCCGTAGATAGAGAAGATCCAGAAAATACCTTTATCCTATTTGATAATTTTGATTACTTTGATCCAGATAAATGGAATGAATCTGGAGAGATCTTAATAAATAATAGTAAGTTGACAGTAGTAGCAGGAGCAGGTTCGAGTGTATTTTCAAAAGACACTTATGGAGAGGGCTATGAATTAATGTTTAGAGCAAATTT
>JAADDS010000072.1 GCA_013153845.1 Methanococci archaeon
AGACCTCTTGGAGGATGGAAATTTGTTTAACCTCTTATGATAATACTAAATATTTTTTTCGTTAAAATCAGACCTCTTGGAGGATGGAAATAAGTGTATTTGTATTTGATTCAGTTGTTATTTTTCTGGTTCAGTTAAAATCAGACCTCTTGGAGGATGGAAATATTTGGAAAAGTTTCTTTGTATTTTCTTATTTCATCTATGATCATGTTAAAATCAGACCTCTTGGAGGATGGAAATGAGCGTACTTTAAAAAATGATTTTAAATAGAGCTATAAGTTAAAATCAGACCTCTTGGAGGATGGAAATAATAAGAAAAATTTCGCTTTATTTATTTTTTTAGTTAAAATCAGACCTCTTGGAGGATGGAAATTCTGAAAAAAATATAAATTCGTGTGATTTTAAATTTTTAAAGTTAAAATCAGACCTCTTGGAGGATGGAAATTTTTTGTATTGTCTAATATGAGTTTCTTTTTACTTGTTAAAATCAGACCTCTTAGAGGATGGAAAAAAATTCCCTTTACTATATCCAATATCGAAGCCAATTAAAATAAAACCCCTAAGGGGATAGAAACTCTGAAAAGATATTACATAATTATTTGTGATTTAATTATTTTTTTATCACTATAATATTAAAAACAGATTTTTTATTGGGCGTTATCAACTCTAAAAGTCCTATTGATAGGTATATCTACGATATATGACAATTATTTTATTTATAAAGACATTATTTTTTTACAGGACTATTTTTATATACCAAAGGAAGATAAATTAATATATTTAATATTTAAGTTGGTGGTAGATTGATAACAAATCCTGTCCTTCTTGGAAGAAATTTTAATGAGTATGTGAGAATGTTTAATTTAAATGAAGATCTATTAAGCAATAAAATCTTAGATGTTGCCTCCGGAGTTAGTTCTTTTTGTGCAGAAGGAAATGCAAAGGGATACAAAATAACCGCCTCAGATAAAATTTATAATTTAAAAGCTGAGGAGATTGAAGAGAGGTGTAAAAAAGACCTGGATTTTATGGAAAAACACCTGAGAGAGAAATTTAAAGATAGTTTTAATTGGAATGAGTTTAAAAGTATTGATGACTGGAAAAAAACAAGGGAAAGAACTTATAAAACATTTCTTGAAGATTATAAAGTAAATAAAGAAAGATATGTCTATACAATATATCCAAAAACGAATTTTAAAGATGATGAGTTCTATTTATCAGTTGTAGGGCATTTTTTGTTATTGTATGATAATATATTTGACTATAAGTTTCATAAAGAGACAATTGATGAACTTCTGAGAGTTTCTGAAGAAATTAGAATATTTCCAATCTTAAATTTAAGAGGGGAGAGATCAATATTTTTGGACAAGATTTTAAATAACTATAATGCAAGGATTGAAAAATCGAACTATGAATTTATGAGAGGAGGGGACAAAGTTCTGATTATAAGAAGATAAAACAGATATAAAAACAAAATAAAAGTTCTGGGTGAGATGGTGTTAATAATATTAAAATTAGGAGGGAGTATTTTATCAGATAAAAATATCCCATACTCAGTAAAATGGGACAATTTGGAGAGAATAGCAATGGGGATAAAAAACGCCTTAGATCATTATAAAAATAAAAATAAAGATATAAAATTAATACTCGTCCATGGAGGAGGAGCTTTTGGTCATCCAGTAGCTAAAAAATACTTAAAAATTGAAAACGGAAAGAAATCATTTGTAAATATGGAGAAAGGATTTTGGGACATACAGAGGGCGATGAGAAGATTTAACAACATTGTTATAGATACTCTACAGAGTTATGACATCCCAGCTGTTTCTATACAGCCCTCTTCATTTGTAGTTTTTGGAGATAAGTTAATTTTTAATACATTTGCTATAAAAGAGATGGTTAAAAGGAATTTAGTTCCAGTTATTCATGGAGATATAACAGTTGATGATAAAAATAACTATAAAATAATTTCTGGGGACGATATTGTCCCCTACTTAGCAAATGAGTTAAAGGCAGATTTAATTCTCTATGCCACAGATGTTGATGGCGTTTTAATAGATAACAAGCCAATAAATAGGATTGATAAAAATAATATCGATGAAATTTTGGATTATTTAAGTGGTTCTAACAGCATAGATATTACTGGTGGAATGAGATATAAGATAGAGATGATTAGAAAAAATAAGTGCAGAGGTTTTGTATTTAATGGAAATAAAGCTAATAATGTATATAAAGCTTTATTGGGAGAGGTTGAAGGAACAGAAATTGATTTTTCAGAATAAGCTTTTATTGCTTTAACCACCTATCTAACGTTATCTCTTCCCTATACCATTCAACCTTTTGAGGTTTAAATGAAATTCTACCATACTCTCCTCCTCCACCTGGATAAATATATATTTTCCCTTTTCTAAACAGATTAATCGTCTCTGCAACCTTTGGATGAATTTTAGCCAATTCCTGAATATCCGCATTTATCAAAACCTCTATCTCATTTCTATACTTTTTAATAAACTCTTCCCATAGGCATTGAACTGCCTTTGTGAATATTCCTTTTCCTAATGTTAGAGAGATCATCTCAGCCAATGGAATTAACTTATAATATGGAGGTCTGAACTTAGGATGCTCTATCTTTCCATCACTTAACTCTTCAACTCTACTTAAAACTCCTTTTTTTATCCTTCCTCCACACTTTGGGCATTTCCAATTATATTTTTTGGCATCCTCTAACTTAAATCTTGTATAACATTTAGAGCAGGCGGTTAAATGATATTTCCCCAACTTTGGATCTAATCCATAGTTAGCTATAATTTTATTGTGTTTTATTGCTTTTTTTATTTGCTCAAAGTTGTCTTCAATTCCACCAATATAATCAACCTTTATCTGGTTAAATTCTCTCCCCAATCTATGAGGATGATATGAATGGGCATCTGAATTAGATAAAAATGGCAAGTCCCTCAACTCTGGAATCATATCTGCCATATCAGTATCTGCCGATAAACCAAGCTCTACAAAGTCAGGTTTTTTGTTATAACAGTCATATATTGAGTTAAATGACTTATAGAGAGATGTCCATGGCGTGAACGCATGGGCAGGCCCTATCAAGCCATCAACGTCTCTAATAATCTCTAAGAGTTCAGCCCCACCAATAGAAACTCTCGGTCTTCCTTCTTTATCAATATCCTTAGAATATTTTTTTAAAACCTTTCTAAGCTCTTCAACCTTACTTATTGAAGGTAGTAAGATGAGATGATGAACTCTGTTTTTATCTTCAATCTCTGTTGTTAAAATCAACTCCCTATCTTTATATTGCTTTATTTCTTCCAAATAAGTTGGATGTGTGCAATCACCAGTTCCAATAACGTTTAATCCTTTCAATCTTCCATATTTTAAAATATTTTCTACATTCATATCTTTTGACGTTCCACCTGAGAATCTTGAATGTAGGTGTAGATCAACGTTAATAATCATGTAATCACCAAGGTAGTGGCTTATATTCTCTTTTAATATCTGGAACTTCAGAAAAAACATCGTAAGTTATATTATTCAATATAAAACCATCCATATCTTTTAACTGCACTAATAAACATCCTTTGATGGTAATATTTTTGATTTTTGGAGCATTTTTTTGCATTTCGTCAACTATCAACAACAAATCTTTAATTCTTCCTAAATTGTTTAGATTTATTCTAACATTCTTTAAAAGGTTTTCATTTTCCTTGTATGAAATAAGTTGATGCACCATTATTTCATCAACGTAATTATTGAGTTCCTTAGAGAGATTTAAAAGATCTTTATCGTTAAATCCTGGAATGTATATAGATCTAACTATTGTATGCAAATACTTTGAAGCAATCTTTATATTATTCAAAACTCTGTCAAAATAATCCTTTCCAGTCAATAATTCATATTTTCTGTTATCAAATGAACTTAAACTAATCATTATTAAATCTAAACCCAAATCTCTGAGTTCTTTTATAATTTCTTCATTTAATAAAGCTCCATTTGTTTGTAAATCAACCCTAAGCCCTAAATCTTTTCCGAACTCTATGGCTTTTTTAACGCCTTCTAAATCTAATAATGGTTCTCCATACTGAGATATTGTTAATGCCTCGGCTTCATCAAGATTTCCATATATTCCGCTTTTTATACTCTTTAATCGTGAATAGCAATATATACAATTTAAATTGCACTTTTGAGTTAACTCTATAGATGGATGATGATGAGGATTCTCTATCTCTAAATTTACACCCTCACAACCAATACAGTGCCTTACAAATTTTAAATTTTTAACTATATTTTCCAATTTATCGCAAATTTCATTTCTTAAAACTATCATAGAGATCCCATTTTTTATACTTTTATGTCTTTAAGATTTAACGTTTTATTTCTATCTGTTTTTATTAAAAATATGCAAAGTAGGTATAGGAATATTATCCAAAAAATTTAAATAAGAATTAGGTTTAGTTTTATAGTATAACCTCTTTTAAAAACTTTTTAACAAAAAAATCAACTTTTCGCTTTTAAAGTTAATATTAATTGAAAATAGATTAGAATATATAATAAAATAGAAAAATTTCCATCACAACCTGTGCCGATTTTAACATTGAAGATGAATTATGTTATCATATTATCAGTTGTATTCCCATCCTCGAAGAGGTCTGATTTTAACCAGTTGATTTTAACAACTAAGCCGTTGTGTTGTTTCCTTCCTGATTTCCATCCTCCAAGAGGTCTGATTTTAACGATGTTAAAAGTTTGATATACACACAAGAAAATGTATTTCCATCCTCCAAGAGGTCTGATTTTAACAAGGATTTTAGAAAAGATTAAGAATAAGCAAATAAAAATTTCCATCCTCCAAGAGGTCTGATTTTAACTAATTGAATGTGCAATTATTAGTAACAGTAAAGATTATATATATTTCCATCCTCCAAGAGGTCTGATTTTAACAAGCAATAAATAACTATCCAGATATTTTAAAATATAAAATAAAATTTCCATCCTCCAAGAGGTCTGATTTTAACGAAAAAAATATTTAGTATTATCATAAGAGGTTAAACAAATTTCCATCCTCCAAGAGGTCT
>JAADDS010000018.1 GCA_013153845.1 Methanococci archaeon
TAAGAATTCCAATCCAAGATGTTTACTCAATTACAGGGGTTGGAACTGTTCCAGTTGGAAGAGTCGAAACAGGTATCTTAAAACCAGGAGATAAAGTTGTATTTGAACCAGCAGGAGTTCAGGGAGAAGTTAAATCCATTGAGATGCACCACGAGCAAATCCCACAAGCAGAGCCAGGAGACAACATCGGATTCAACGTTAGAGGAGTTAGTAAGAAAGATATTAAGAGAGGAGACGTTTGTGGACACCCAGACAATCCTCCAACAGTTGCTGATGAGTTTACAGCTCAACTCGTTGTCTTACAACACCCAACAGCAATTACCGTCGGTTATACACCTGTCTTCCACGCACACACAGCACAAGTTGCCTGTACATTTATGGAGTTGTTGAAGAAATTAGATCCAAGAACAGGTCAAGTCATTGAAGAGAACCCACAGTTCTTAAAGACAGGTGATGCAGCTATCGTTAAAATAAAACCAACGAAACCTATGGTTATAGAAAACGTTAGAGAAATTCCACAGTTAGGAAGATTCGCTATCAGAGATATGGGTATGACAATCGCTGCAGGTATGGCAATTGATGTTAAAGCTAAGAACAAATAAATTTCCTAAAAACCCTTTTTAACACTTTTTAATTAAAAGTTATCTTTTGTATTTTATAACAATATATTTTTAAATTAATTTTTTATAGGATCTAAAAACATTTAAAGGGGAAGAGTATGCAGAGAGCAAGAATAAAACTTTCAAGCACAGATCATAAGATTTTAGATGAGATATGTAATCAAATAAAAGAGATTGCAGAAAAAACAGGTGTAGATATAGCAGGACCAATTCCATTACCTACGAAGGTTTTAAAAGTTGTTACAAGAAAGAGTCCTGATGGAGAAGGTTCATCAACATTTGATAGATGGACTATGAGAATACACAAGAGATTGATAGATATTGATGCTGATGAAAGAGCTTTGAGACATATAATGAAAATAAAAATACCAGATAGTGTTCAAATCGAGATTCAGTTCAAATAAATTAAATTAAAATAAAAATAAAAAAATATGGCATCTATTTTAAAGATACATAACGTTCATAGGCAAAAAATGTTGCAATCTGAACTGTGAGGATTGCAACTATCTTAACTCTTTTTTCTTTTTTTTATAATTAATTTAATTAGCAATCAAAAAATATATAATTAGGGATTAGATATTATATTAAAAAATCATATTAAAATTAAAATATTAAAAAATACATTAAAGTATGAAACATACAATTCATACATACCAATAAAAGAAATAAAATGTGGAAAATATGAAATGTATAAAAAAACCTTCTGTTGCATCTGCTTATGAAAACTTGGTTGAATTGATAATTAAAGAAGGAAAGGATATGATAACGGAAGATAATCAGCGGTGTAGAGAATTATTAAATGTTGCTATCGAAATAACAAATCCAAAATTAAAAACAATCAGCCCTAAGTATCCATTTGGAAGAAAGGCAATTGAAAGTTATACAAATCAGTTATTGTATGGATACAAGGATGAAAGTGATTTTGTTTATAATTATTATGAACGACTAAGAGAATATCCAAGTCATGATAGGAAAGCGAAGAACGATCAAATAAAATATGTTATAGAAAAACTTAACAGTAATTCAACATCAAGAAGAGCAGTTGTTTCTTTGTGGAATCCATTTATTGATCAAAATGTTAAAGATGTTCCTTGCCTTCAACATATTGGTTTCCAAAAAAGAGATAATGAATTGTATATGAGTGTTCTCTTTAGAAGTAATGATATTTTATTAGCTTTCCATTCAAACGCTCTGGGATTAATAAAATTAGGAGAGTATGTTGCTGAAAAGACAAATTCAACGTTAAAAACTTATACCCATTTTATATATAACGCTCACATTTATATTGATAGAGATATTGATTATATAAAAACATATTTTTCAGAGTGGTTGAAATATATTGGATAGTTCTGTATTCTTATTTTTTAGTTTATTTATACTATATTTTATTTATACTGATTTTTTATTTATTTTTACCTTCTACTTTTTCAACAATTCTTTCAACAATTTTTTTAAACTCTTCACTTGCTTTACAGTCAAGTAAAACCATTGGTATTCCTTTATCACTTGCCTCTCTCGCTTTAATATCCAAAGGAATTCTACCTAAAAATTCTACTCCCAATTCTTTGGCAGCTTTTTCTCCTCCTCCTTTTCCGAAGATGTCTACTACTTTATTGCAGTATGGACAAACAAATCCACTCATATTCTCTATAATTCCAATTATTGGAATATTTAACATCTTAGCCATCATTATTGACTTTTTTACATCAAGTATTGAAACCTCCTCTGGAGTTGTTACAATTATTGCCCCATCTATGTCTGGAATTGATTGCATGATAGTTAACTGCTCATCTCCGGTTCCTGGAGGTGTGTCTATAAGAAGATAATCAAGTTCTCCCCAGAGAACATCTGCTAAAAACTGCCTAATCGCACCGCTTACTTTTGGTCCTCTCCAGATAATTGGGGTTTTATCATCTGGAAGCAAGTAGCCAATAGACATGGTTTTTATTCCTTCTTTTGTAGTTATTGGTAGTATTCCAGCAGGACCTGCCATTGGTTGGGCATTTTCCACTCCGAGCATTTTTGGAATGTTTGGGCCGTGAATATCTGCATCTAAAACACCTACTTTTTTACCCATTAAATTTAAAGCAGCGGCTAAGTTAACTGTAACAGTTGATTTCCCAACTCCTCCCTTACCGCTTAAAATTACCAATTTGTGTTTTATCTTTGACATATTTTCTCTAATCTTTGCATCTTGTTGGGCCAGTAGTTTTTTTGTATCTGAACAGGTATTTTTAGATGGGCAGGTGTTGCAGTTTCCATCACACTCTGTCATCGTCTCACCTATTTTTACGCTTATGTGTAAAATAACTTAGGGTTATATAAATTTATCTTTTATGAATTTAGCAAAATACAAAATAGTTAAATATATGCATAGATATATAGACAAATGAGTAGGGATTGTTTATAAAGACCCTAATCCTTTGCTATCAACTTTCCTGCATTTTCTCCTGATTTTAAGTTATATATCTCAGTTATTTTTATAACTACTGCTCCTTTTGGTTTTAAGTCGGGTTTTAAAGATCTGTCGATTTCTTCTGCAATCTTTAAATATTCTCCTTCTGTGTAATATTCTGCCTTTCCTTTATATTGGTAAGGCACTTCTTTACAGTTTGATGTTGTGATCGCAACGTTTGGATTTTCTAAAATATTTTTTAATGTTTTGTTCATATAGTTATCTGCTATCAATACAATCCCTTTTTCAGCATCCAAAACCTTAACTGCCCTCATTGCTGAAACATTTGGAATTCCATCTTTTGAAGCAGTTGCTAAAAACACAATCTCATTTTCCAAAGATTTAACCATTTCCTCGTTTAATTTTACCATAATATCAACCTCTCTTACCATTCAAAACTTTTTAACCGTGTTATTATTTCGTCGCTTTTTGTATTTATTGTTTTTCGTTATTTTTCTTTATTTGTTTCATAATCCACCTATAAATAATCCCTCTATATCCTACCATTTTAAACCCTTCTAATGCTTTTTCCCAGTTTTCTTTTTCCCTATATAGGCAAATAGCTTTTTGAATCTTCTTCTCTTTATATGAGTAGGGAATATAAACCTTTTCATTGGTTATTGGATTTATGCCTGTATAATACATGGTTGTTGATAAAGTCATGGGTGTTGGTGTAAAGACCTGAACTTGTTTTGAATAGCAGTTATTTTTATGAATAAACTCAGCTAACTCGATCATCTCTTTAATGGAGCAGTTTGGATGAGCAATAAGCCAATATGGTAAAACTTCTTTTGTTCCATTAATTTCTTCAGCTATTTTTCTATATTTTTCTAAAAATTTTTTGAATAATCTTCCATCTGGTTTTTGAATTGCCTTGCAAACTTTTTTAGAGACGTGTTCAGGAGCTACCTTCAATCTTCCAGAGAGATGATACTTTGAGAGTTCTTTTATATATTCCTCTCCATATTCTTTATCATAGATTATCAGATCGTATCTTACACCACTTCTAACATAAACTTTAACATTCTCTCCAACAATGTCTCTGATTTTCCTATAAAGTTTAATTAGCGGTTTATGATTAATTAGAAGATTTTCACACGGCTCTGGGTATAGGCAGTTTCTTGGGCATCTATCCGCTAAACCTTTTTTGCATCCCATTTTATACATATTTGCTGTTGGAGCACCAATATCTTGAATAACTCCCTTAAAATCCTCATGATTCAATAAACTCCTAATCTCTTTTAAAATACTCCTCTCGCTCCTGTTTTGAATAACTTTACCCTGATGATGCAGTATTGAGCAAAAAGAGCAACCTCCAAAACAACCCCTATGTGTTATAACTGAAAATTGAACTGGAACTATTCCCGGAACAAAAGAATAGGAAGGATGAGCTTTTCTTTCAAAAGGTAGTTCATATATTTCATCCATTTCCTTTTCATTTAAGTAAATTGGTGGAAATTGAATTAAATACTGATTCCCGACTTTTTGATAAATAACTTTATCCATTGTCATTAACTTTTTATGCATTTCAGCATATTTTTCTTTACTATTTACAACTTCTTCATGAGAAGGTAGTTCTTTAACATCATATCTCTCTTTTATCTCTAATAATCTTTTTTTATTGGCCCTAACTACTGTTCCATTTATTTCCAAATCTTTTATGTCCTCTCCTCTTTCTAATGCTCTGGTTATGGATAATATACTCCTCTCTCCCATCCCATACATTAAAATGTCTGCTTTTGAATCAATTAAAAGACCTTTTCTAACTTTATTATCCCAGTAATCGTAATGAGAAAATCTCCTTAAAGATGCTTCAATTCCTCCCAGAGCTATAGGAACTCCTTTAAATGCCCTCTTTACTAAGTTTGTATAGACAATTGTTGCTCGATCTGGCCTTTTTCTTATCCCTTCGTTAGACATTGCATCAAAGTTCCTTAATCTCTTTTGAGGAGTATAGTGGGCTAACATACTGTCTAAATTTCCGGATGTTATTGCAAAAAAGTAATTTGGCTTTCCCAATCTTTTTATATCATCTAAATTTTTCCAATCTGGTTGGGATATGATGCCAACTCTATACCCATGTTTTACTAAGTATTTTCCAACTACGGCTGCTCCAAATAGGTAGTGATCCACATACGCATCTCCTGTGATGATGATAACATCCAACTCTTCCCATCCCCATTTATCCATTTCTTCTTTGTTCGTTGGTAGGAACATGATCTATCACTTTAATATTTAATTTAATATTTAAATAATTATAACATTTCTATATATTATAATAGATAAAAACAGTAAAGGAAAACAATATTAGATACAAATATAAATGAACATAAAAATTGTTAATAAATGTAAATAATGTTAATAGAAATAAAATATGAGAGGAGATGAAATCATACAACTTAAAATCATAAATTTAATTTAAATTTAATATCTTAGAATTTGATCTCATTTAATCCCAAAACATCAAACGTGTTGTATATTCCGTTCTCCTTCTCTGCTATAAATCTTATTGCCAATATAACCCCATTAACAAATGCCTGTCTACTGCTTGCTCTATGGGTAAGTTCTATCCTCTCTCCATCCCCAGCAAAGATCACGGTGTGATCTCCAACTACATCTCCTCCTCTTAAAGCGTGAATCCCTATCTCTTCCTTTTTCCTCTCTCCTGTCATCCCTTGCCTTCCGTAAACAAACACACTTTCAATGCCTCTATTTGCTTTTATTATTTCCGCTGCCCTAAGTGCAGTTCCTGATGGAGCATCTTTTTTATGCCTATGGTGCATTTCCACTATTTCAATATCATAATCTCCGAGTTTTTTTGCTAAAAATTCTAATGTTTTAAAGAATATGTTAACGCCTATTGCAAAGTTTTGAGAGATCACTGCCGAAACGTTATTCTCTTTTATTGCTTTTTCAATTTCTGCTTTCTGCTCTTCTGTAAATCCAGTCGTTCCAATGACTAATTTAACACCATTTTTTGATGCGATCTTTACATTTTCAACACAAGCAGAGGCAATTGTAAAGTCCACCAAAACGTCTGGTTTTGTTTCTTTTAAAACAGCATCTAATTCATCAGATGTTGAGAGTGGAACGCCTATCTCTCCTATCCCTATCAACTTTCCCACATCTTCTCCTTTTTTTGGGTGGTTTGGAACTTCAAAAGCGGCAACAACTTTCATATCATCTTGCTGGTTTATGGTTTTTATTATATTACTACCCATTCTACCAAGAGCTCCTGTAATAGCGACTTTTATCACGATTTCACCTTTATCAATTATTTTGCAGCAGATACAATTTTGATAATGTCGTTATGCTTTAATTCATACTCTGCTCCAATTCTTATTTTCTTTTTGGCATCTATTGCATATATAAATTTATCTCCTAAGTCAGTATGTATTTTATAAGCTAAGTCCCTTGCTGTTGTTCCTTTTTTAACTATAAAAGCATCTGGAAGAACATTTCCTTCCTTATCTGAAAATTTATTCTCATCTTCAACAGGATACACTACGATCATATTAAGAAGGTCAAAGTATGCCTTATTTATACATTCTTGTATCCCTGTCCCACCGTATTTATCTAAAAAGTCCTTTATGTAGTTTAATGCTTTTTTCATCTCTTCATTTACTTTGCCTTCATCTATAATTTCAAAATCATTTCCTTTCCTTTTTATTATGCCAGCTTTTTCAGCCCTTTTTAAAGCAAGTTCTATTTCTGCCGATGTTGGTATAACGATATAATCCTTAAAATGATCTTTTAGACGTTTAATGTTTTTCTCTGCCTCGGGATGATCTGCTTTATTTGCAGCTATAATCATCGGTTTGGATATTTTTCTTAATTTTCTTGCTAACTCCATCAGATCCTCATTAGTCCATTTAATTGGACTCTCATCCATCCCCCTAATTGCCATTTTTATATCATCTTCACTTATGTTTAATCCACTTAATTGATCTTTTAATGCTTTAACAATATTTTTCTCTTGCTGGGCTCTTCTCGCTAATTTATCCCAGTTTTTTGTTAAAATATTATATATCCACATATCTATTTCATTTAATAAAAATTTTACATCTTCAACTGGATCATAATTATCTGTTGGATTACCTTCCGCATCTGTTTTTCCTGAGGCATCTACGACTAAGATAAACGCATCTGCCTGCCTGAGATCATCTAAAAATTTGTTTCCCATTCCCTTTCCTTCATGAGCTCCAGGCACTAATCCAGCCACATCTATAACCTCTACTGGAATGTATCTAATTCCTTCAATACATTTTGAGTTTCTTGGATTGCAGTTAACTCCTAACTCTCTACATGGGCAGGGGCTTGTTATATACGCAATTCCCTTGTTTGGTTGTATTGTTGTAAATGGGTAGTTTCCAATTTCAGCGGGTTTTTCAGTTAGAGCGTTAAACATGGTGGATTTTCCAACGTTGGGTTTTCCAACTAAGCCGATCATTGCCAAGTTATCACCAGTTTTCTTATTTATCAATTATACTATCTCTTTTGTTATTCTCCTTATTTTTAACTTATTTTTAATATTTTTTTATAGTTAGTATTGGTTTTATTTTTATATGTTGTATTTATTTAGATTTTTAAGATTTTAAGATTGTTAGTTTTGTTTTTTGTTTTATGGTTTGATTAGTTAACGAGGTTGGGGAATTTATTTAAAGTATAAATAAAATATTTATATGACTTTATTTAGTAATGATATTTAAAACCACATCCTCGGGTGAAACAGATGCCATCTCCAAAAATTCAAGAAATACTTAACGAGTTAGATAGTTTAATAAATAGAGAAAAGAAATATATCGAGTTAGTTGCCACTGTTGAGTATCTTCTTAACTTAATAGAACCTTCAAAAAGAGAAAAATTTAAGGAAGCGTTATATGATGCTGAAACAGTGGAAGATGTTCATGAACTTATAAAGGCAATAAAAATACAACTTGGAATACAGGGTTCAAGAAAGTATTTATTAACCTTGGGAGAACAGTAAAAACCCTAAAAATATTTTATTTTTGCATATTTTACTTTTAATTTTTTTCTTTAGCTAATTTTTCATTCAGAGACGGAGAGTAATATCACTCCTAAAATTACAAGGGTTATTCCTATTATCTGTATGGGTGTTAGGGTCTCTTTTAAAAACAAAATTGATAAAATTACAGTGATTGCAGGCCCTATCGATGACAAAGGAACAACAATACTTGCCTTTCCTTTATAAAGTGCATAATACAGTATTAAAGATCCTAAAACCACCAATATGGCTGAAATTATCGCATACATTACAATCTTCTGATCGGTTATAATTATATTTTTATATTTCAATAATATAATTGAGCACATAATAATCCCCACTACATTAACCACTATCCACTGAAACATAGGATTTTTTTCACACACAATTTTCGCAAAAAAAGTCCCAATACCGTAAAACAAAGCCACTAAAAGACCGAGAATTATTGCAATATTCATTATCTCCCTGGTTAACCTTATTATAATTATTTTTTATGTTTTTATTAATTTATTAATCCTTTTTTCTATCTTTACTTTTTATTTTTTAATAATCCTACATCTAATTTGCCCAATCAACTAAAAGGATAAAAAAGAGATAATAGTGAAAATATTCAAATATAACACACCTATTATTACTGTTGCATACATGTATCGATCTTGTTTACTCTAATTTTTCAACGAAATTTTTTAAAAATTCCCTAAATTCTGGAAATTTCTCAGATCCAATTTCTACATTTGCTTTTAACCATCCAAAAACGTCTCCAATATCGTATCTCTTACAATCAATTTCTATACCCAAAATATCTTCCTCTTTTAAAAGTAGATTCATTGCATCGGTTATCTGCACTTCTCCCCCTCTACCAACTGGCGTTTCTTTAATTTTTTCAAATATTTTCGGGGATAACAAATAAGCTCCTGTTATAATTAAATTTGAAGGTGCTTCATCAACTTTTGGTTTTTCAACCATATTATTTATTTTGTAAATCCCCTCTTCTACTTCTTCTCCATCTATTACTCCATATTTATGAACATCTTCCATTGGAACCCTTTCCAAAGCAATAACAGAACATCCATATTTTTTATGGGTTTTTATTAGATCCTTTATAATATTTTTTGAGTAGATTGTATCCCCTACCATTGCTATAAAGTATTCATCCCCAACGAACTCTTCTCCGTATAAAACAGCATCCCCTAAACCTTTTTGTTCTTTCTGTCTGACATAGAAAATATTTCCTAAGTTATCTATCTCTTTAATTATTTTGAGAAGATCTAACTTCCCTGATTTTTCCAATTTACATTCTAACTCATAATTTACGTCAAAATGGTTTTCTATTGCCTGTTTTCCTTTTCCAGTGATAAAGAGTATATCTTTTATGCCTGCATCGACTAAATCTTCAACAACATACTGAACTATTGGCTTGTTAACTACTGGAAGCATTTCTTTTGGTTGTGCTTTTGTTATGGGGAGGAGACGAGTCCCAAAACCCGCTACTGGAATTACTGCTTTTTTTACCATATTATCACTTTAAATTTCCATATTTTTTTAATTTTTAATTTTTTGGTTTTGGTCTTTTAAAATTATATTTTTTGAAATTGTTAACCACATAATAATTTTTGGGTATGAAGATATAAATAGGTTTTAGTTGTTTTTGTTGGAAATTTTATCATTATCATAACCTAATTTACTTTATTATTTTATCTAAAAATCAGTTGTATTTACTTTTTTCCGCGAAAAAACGCGAAAATTTTCCCCCCCCCCCCAAAAACAACGAAATCCGTTCGAAAAATATTTATATCAATAACCATAACAATATAAAATTAAATAAAACAAAATTTAGGTGAAATTATGAATGAAGAGATCAATAACTTACTAAATGTTAAAGGGGTAGAAGGGGTTATTCTCACGTCAAAAGATGGGCTGTATATAAAAGGAAACATTAACAAAATAGATGAAAACGTTGTTTCTGCCATAATAAGTGCAATTATTGGAGGGGCTGGAGAATTAGGAAATATGATTAATGATAACGTGAAATATGTTATTATAGGGGGAGATTCATCAAAAATAATGTTATTCAACTGTGGAGAGAAGATTGTTGGAGTTGTTGGCAATGTTCTATTAGAGGATATTAAAGACAAGGTTCTAACATTATTCTCTTAAACTTATTTATTAATTAATTTTAATAGAGGGATACTATGGAGAAGGTCTTTCCTGAAATATTGGAGGTTATAAGAGATGAAAATAAGTTAAAAAATGCTAAAAAAATTCCAATTCCTTATTTTGGACTAATGGCCATTGAATTAATAGATACTGTAAAAGAACTTAACTCTGAAATATCTCTTTATGAAATTGGATATAAATTCGGAAAACTAATGTCTCCCAATAGTTTAGAGGAATTAGTTAAATTATTTAGATTAATGAATTTTGGAGAATTAAAGATCGATTTAGAGAGAAGAGTAATTGAACACTACTCTCCCCCCTATAACAAAAAATGCAGTGAACCGATACATGATTTCATTGCTGGAATATTAGCCGGGGCTTTAAAAAACATATTCTCAAAAAATAATGTTGTAAAGGAAATAAAATGCACAAGTATAGGAGAAGA
Organism: Methanococci archaeon; assembly: GCA_013153845.1. Classification (GTDB taxonomy): domain Archaea; phylum AGJL01; class Methanococci; order Methanococcales; family Methanocaldococcaceae; genus Methanocaldococcus. Next base: position 10,683 of record JAADDS010000018.1, read on the forward strand.
GAAGTGCGTGTATGAAATACTATTTTTTGAATAGACATTGATCGTTAACAAATAAACATAAAATCCCAAATATTGATTTTATTATTTTCTAATATTTATTTATTCTTTAAGCCCAATATATTCCAACGCTTTATTTTTTTAAATGATTCTAAATATATGAATTAACGGTTAGGATAGGTGTTAAAATTTTAATAGAATAATAATAGAATAATTTTAATAACAAAAAAATAATAAAACAAACTTAAAATAAATTATCAAAATAACTAAGAGCAACACATAAAATCTATAAAAATTTCAAATGCGAAATCTTCGATTAAATTAACAACAATAACGTTATAGATTAAAAGAGTTTTGGGGGATGTTAATGAAACCAACTGCTTACTTTTGTATGGAATTTGCAATCCATCAACCTTTAAAAACATATGCAGGAGGTCTTGGATTCTTGGCAGGATCTCATTTTAGAGCTGCAAAACGGTTAAACCAACCACTTGTAGGGGTTTCAATACTTTGGAGTTATGGATACTACGATCAAGTTAGGGACTGCGAAGCAAAAATGAAAGTAGAATATATAAGAAAATACTATGACTTTTTAGAAGATATTAAATTAAAAGTGCCTGTAATTATAAATAATAACACCGTCTGGGTTAAAGCGTATAAATTGGAGGAAGATGTTTTTGGAACGTGTCCAATATATTTTTTAACAACAGATATTCCTGAAAATGACGATTTTTCAAGAACAATAACTCACAAATTATATGATGCAAACAACATCCTTCACATAGCCCAACAGATAGTTTTGGGGGTAGGGGGCTATAAAGTCATAAAAGAGTGTGAAAACGTAAAAATATACCATATGAATGAACCACATCCTCTTCCACTGATCTTTAAGATGATCGAGGACTATGGGTTAGAGTATACAAGAGAACATGCGGTTTTTACAACCCACACACCACTTCCAGAGGGAAATGAAACTCAAGATATAAATTTATTGAAGTCAATGGGATTCTTTGGAAATGTCGATCCCTCCTTAGCTGAAAAATTAGGAGGAAATCCTTTTAACTATACCGTCTGTGCTTTAAGAACATGTAAAAGAGCAAATGCTGTTTCTAAAAAACATAAAGAGGTCTGCGACAAGATGTGGAGTTGGGTTAAGGATAGATGTGAAATCGTGGCAATAACAAACGCTCAAGATAAATATTACTGGCAAGATCCAATAATAAGAGATGCAGCGAAAAGATACGACATAGATACATTAAGAGAAAGAAAGATGGAGTTGAAAGAGATACTTTTTGAAGAAGTGGCAGATCAGACCGGAAAGATCTTTAAAAAGGATCGACTAACTGTTGTATGGGCAAGAAGATTTACTGCATACAAGAGGCCATATATTCTACTTCATGATGAGATGAGATTGTTAGAACTCCTTAAAAAGAAAAAAATACAGGTTATTTGGGCTGGGAAACCACATCCAAACGATTGTAATATGATCGCTACATTTAATTGGATCGTCTCAAAAACACGTGATATGAAAGGAGCTACCATATTAACTGGCTATGAGTTAAAGTTGAGTAAGATGCTGAAACAGGGATCAGATATTTGGTTAAACACTCCAAAACTGAATCATGAAGCATCTGGAACCTCAGGAATGACTGCCTCAATGAACGCCTCAATCCACGCAAGCACGTTAGATGGTTGGCATGTTGAATGGGCTAAAATGTATCCTGACGATAGTTTTACAATAGGAGACGGTGTTAGGGATGATGACAACTACGTTGCTAACTGCATATACAACCTATTAGATGAGGTATCAGATTTCTACGATACAGAAAAGTGGTGGATGAAGGCCTGCAACTGTGTCAATCACATAGTTGAATATTTCGACGCTGAAAGAATGGTAAAAGAGTATGCTGAAAAATTATATCAATAGGGGTGGTAGAATTATTTTTATTTTCATGATTTCCCTTATTTTATTTTAATTTTGATTATCCCAGTTTAATCTCTATTTCTGGTTTTTCAATAACTAATTTAGAGTTGTTTATAAGTCCATTTATCTCTCCAGTAATGTTTATTTTATCATTACTAAATATAACAATTGAAGATACATTTTTTAGAGGAATGTCTTTTTTATCAATATAAGTTATATTCCCGTTGATGATAACAATCTTATTATTTAATGGTATTATTATTGGTTTATTTCCTTCATAGATTAACAAATTTTTAGCTGTTTTTATATTGGCGATAGATTGGCTTCCATCTGTTAAGTTATATTTTAGTATGTAGGAATTGTTATTGTGATAAATTAACTCATAATATGTTGCATTTAGTTTTATAGTTAAATAAGTATTATTGAAGTCCGTTATTATTAAGTTTCCTTTCGATATATAAAAGCTAAAATTGTTTTTATTTGTGGAGTTTAAGTCAAATAGTAAGTATTGTTCAGTCCTATCTCCAACTTCGTATTTTAGCGTGTGATTAAACGCAAATTTTCCTAAATTGTTTTTATCATAATCAAATTCAAAGCCCCAGGGAGTTAATAAGAAATAATTAACTTTATCGTTTTTTAAATCGTTTATTATTTCTGATGCATTCTTTTCAATAACAACTGGAGCAAATGTATCAATATACTTTGGATACGCATTCAAATTTAAATATGCAACTGGAACTGGCGAGGTTGAAAAGATTGTTTTACTTAGTTCATTGTTTGATTTGAGATAATTATATAAATTGTTCATTAGATATTTATCATCCTCATAGTGCATAACTCCATCATCATAATAGAATCCATACTTTGGAGCATCTATCATTGCAATGGAGAAATTTAATAAAGATAATGTTAGGAATGAGAATATAATTATATTTCTCTGTAATGGTTTTATTGATTTTAATGCATCCCAAATCCAATATAAAAAAGAAATAAGCATTATAATGTAAGTGGGGTAAATAAATCTAACAGTTGCATGAAGTGTTGGAAAGATATTGTAGGTAAATAAGACACAAACAAATAGTAGGAATAACTTTTTTCCTAATTTATCAGTTTTCTGATTAGAGATTAATTTTATTATAAGTGAGAATAGCAAAGTTAGAATTAAAATTCCCCAACCACATAAAATAAATCTTCCAACGTAGTAAAACGACATTGTAGATTTGTAAAGATGATAGAAAGAGACAAAAGGTATCATTCCCGGTCTTCCTGAATTTGAAATGTAGCATTGCTGAATATAATCATAACCTCCAATTAAAAATCCAAAGGCAAACTCTATTATTTTTGGTAAAAATACCATTAATATAATTGAAAGAATGAACTTTATATTTATATTGCCTAATTTAAATGTTTTTAGTATTTTAATTATTGAGATGATTACAAAAATATAGACAAATAAAAATGCTAATGGGAAATTTGACATGTCTATGTATATTTTAGTTAAGAATGGGATAAAAACATTATATTTTGTGATTAAGTTTAGATTTTCAATAGCATAAAGAATAAGAAGGTAAATTGCCAAAGTAATTAAAAATATCTTTGGAATATCTTTTATATAATTTAAGTGTAATTTATCCAATAGATTTTTCTGATTTATTAATATTATAAAGATTAAAAGACCAATAACAAATGGAAATAGTGTCATTTTCATTGAGAATGCAATACCTATTGTAAATAAAGAGATATACAGTGATTTTTTATTTGATGATTTGATGTATTTTAATAAATAATATATTCCAATAATGGTGATAGGAACCATCAAATTTTCCATTAACGGGACTTTTGAATAAGTTATGAAAATTGGGTCTATTGTATAAATGAACGCTAATAATATCCCAAAATATTCATTTTTTAGTAATTTTCCTATTTTATACATGTAGATTAATCCAATCAATCCCAAAATATAAGATAAATGTATCGTATCCAAAAAACTCAAATTAAAAAACTTTATTAAAAATGCTAAGTATAAGATGTAGGGGAGGGGATGAACTAAAACAAAATCTTTATATGGAAGTAATCCCTCCGCTACATGTTTCGCATCCACATAATAACATGCTCCGTCATAAAATGCCCCATCATTTATATAATCATTTAAATAAAAATGGGAAATTAGATAAATTCCAATAATTGCTAAAAGGATAATATATGTTGTTTTCATAGTTCTCCCCCTTATTTTATTTTATAAATTGTCACTGTTCCACTTTCATAGACCTTTTGGAAGTAGGTTTTATTTTCAAAGAAATTTTTATTTGGTTTTATATCTTTCTCAACATCTTCAAAATATGGTGGGAGTTTTCTACCGTAAGATAGGTAAATATATGATATATTATATTTTTTGCATATCTTAATGAAATTTTTGTAATTATAATTGTCGCTCCAATACTTCATAGCATATCCATATCTATCAAAAAATGTTAAGTTTATGTAGGAGTATATAAGATTATTTTTTGTATAAATAGGAATATATTGGCTCCCATCAGCCCAAATATACAATGAGAAAAATGTTTTGTTTGTAATATTGTTTTCATTTATCCAGTTGTATGCTTTAAAATCATCATTAGATATTGCGATAAATACGTTTTCCGATTCTTTTATTAAAGAGTAATCTATAGAAAGAGTTAGTATAATTAAAACAATTGATGCAATTAAAAGGACATTTTTTAATGGTTTTTTAATCCTATAGATTGCAAACAATCCAATTCCATAGAATATGGGTAACAGAATGGATAAATTATCAATACCTCTTCTTAGATCATATAGGTAACTGAAATATGGTATATAAATGCCTATTTTTACATTGAATATCCAAAATATTGTCAATAAAGTTGTTAAGATAAATGGGAAATAATATCTTTCGTTTATAGAATAGATAAAGCCAATAATAAATAGAAATATATAAAATATCATCAGAATTTTTAATATTTTAGCATATATTTTAAAGTTTTTATAACTATCTTCCAATATGTTTATAAAAGGAGGGCTATTTCCAAAACATTCCACAGTTGTTGTTATTATATCAGAATAGCTAATTTTTTTATCATAGTGTATTGTTTTTGCACTAGATATAATTCTTTCACTATTGCCTATTGAACTATATATTGTATATGAAAAACCTAATGACAGGATAGTTATAAATATAATAGCTAAATATTCTTTTTTAAATTTTAAAATAGATAATGACAATATAAAAAATAAAAACATGCACAGTGGAAATAAATGAGTAAATGACATTGAAATTATACTTAGTGAAGTATAAAAAAGATGGATTTTTTCATTAGTTTTTAAATATTTGTAAATAAATGAAATTGCGTAAATAAAAAATAAGAATCCAAAGAAATTCGGATAGATTTCCTCAATTGAATATACATAAAACTCTACAAGAGATAAAGCAAAGATTCCCATAAATAAGCCCAATTTTTTATTAAAAACACTACCTAAATAATAATAACTTAGAGCTATAAGGATTAAAAATATTACCCTAAAGTATGCAATATTTTCTAATATATCAGATGCCTTATCTGATAAAATATAGATAAATATATAAAATCCAGAGGGGTAATTTCGAATTCCTAAAATGTAATTTCCATCAATAAGATGCTTTATTTTATATGCATGAAAAGTTACATCTACATAAGCTTTTGGAAATGGAATCCAAGTTAAATAATAGAATATGGCAATAATTATTAAAAACACATATAAAATCTTAAATTCATTAGATAAATTGATCTTAAAGTTTTTAAAATTATCCAAATTAAAAGTTCTAAGACGATATATTAAAAACGGAATTAGAATTAAAATATAAATCCATTTATACAGTGGAATATTTAAAGCACATAAAACATAAGATAAAATTATAATATAAGATAAAGTCAAAAATGGTGTAGTTACTATTTTTTCCTCTAAATCTTTAATTGGATTTATTAGGAAGGTTATTATTAATAATAAAGTTATGGTTATTATGTTCATAGGTTATCCCAGTTTAATCTCTATTTCTGGTTTTTCAATAACTAATTTAGAGTTGTTTATAAGTCCATTTATCTCTCCAGTAATGTTTATTTTGTCTTTGCTGAATATAACAATTGAAGATATATTTTTTAGAGGAATGTCTTTTTTATCAACATAAGTTATATTCCCATCGATAATAACTATTTTGTTGTTTAGTGGAATTATTATTGGTGAATATCCTTCATAGATTAATAAGTTTTTATCTGTTTTTATATTAGCTATAGATTGATTTCCATCTGTTAGATTATATTTTAACAAGTAAGAATTGTTATTTTGGTAAATTAACTCATAGTATGTAGCGTTTAAGTTTATATTTAGATTTATGTTATCAAAGTTAGTTATTATTAGGTTTCCTTTTGAAATGTAGAAAGAATAGTTGTTTTTGTTTAGGGTTTTCAAATCGTATAATAAATAATGTTCTATACTATCTCCTACTTCGTATTTTAGTGTGTAGTTAAGCATTATTGTTTTTCCAATCTTTTCTTCATATATTTTAAAGAACCATGCCCAATAAGTAATTAAAAAATACTTAGCATTATTTTCTTTTAATTCATTTATCAGCTGTTTTTCAGAATATCTATTAATAAAAAATGGAGTATAAGTATCAACATATCTTGGATATGCATTTAGATTTAAATATGCAACTGGAACTGGCGAGGTTGAAAAGATTGTTTTACTTAGTTCATTGTTTGATTTGAGATAATTATGTAATTTTAAATATGTAGGGATTGAGTTTTCTAATTTGTATATCCCAATTTCGTAATAAAATCCGTTATTTTCTCCCATACTGAACAAAACGCTAAAGTTAGTTAATAAAATCCCTATTAATATGGTTAAAGTGATAAGTTTAGTTTTAAAGTTTAATACTTCAATAGTTTTACAAAAATAATGGGATATTGAAATAATCAACATTAGATAAGCGGGGAGCATATACCTTAATCCTGGAATGTTATAGATTCCATAAAAAAATATAGTAATTGCCGACAATAATAAAATATATCTTTCTGATAATGAATATTTATTTTTATTTTTCAATAATAGGATGAACATAGTTACTATTAATATATTGATAAGTGAAAATATTCCATAAATCTTTCCATAATATATCCCATAAAATATGCATGCTAATATATCAAAAATCGGAAATATTTTTAAATCCCCTCTACTCTGTTGTATTATATATTGATTTATATAATCATTTCCAAAAATAATTAAGCTAAGTATAAATTCTAAGATTTTTGGAGTAAGTCCTATTACAATACAAATTATTAGGGTTTTAGGAAATTTGATTTTTTCATTTGTATTTATTTTTTTGTTTATTTTTTTAAATGTAATTATTGATACTGTAAAGAGAATATATATAAATAACAATACAATAGGGATATTATAACAATTAACAAAGTTAAAGAATGGTATAAATACATTTTTTGCTATAATTATATTTAAGATTTCTAATAAAGTTAATATCATCAACAGTATTATAAGGGATTTTTTAAAAATTTTTGAAAAGTTAGATAAGTACTGATAAAATTTATCTAATAAGTTATTTTCAACTAAAAATAAAAACACAACTAACCCAACGAACATAAACAACATGGTCATTTTTATAGCAAATGCAACTCCACAAACAAGGAATGATAAATAAGCGTATTTTTTCTTTTTCTCAATGACATATTTAAGCATATAATAAAAGCTTAGTAAAATTAAAGGTATTAACAAACTCTCCATAAATAACCGTTTTCCAAATGTCAATATTATTGGGTCTATTGTATAGATAAATGCCAAAAATACTCCAAAATATTCGTCTCTTAACAATTTTCCTATTTTATAAATAACAATCAAACCTAAAAAATTCAAAACATAAACTAAATAAAACATATCCATAAAACTCAAATTAAAAAACTTTATAAAAAATGCTAAAAATAAGATAAATGGTAGAGGATGAACTAAAATGAAATCCTTATATGGAACATAACCTTCCAATAGATGCTTTGCATCCAAATAATAACATGCTCCGTCATAATCTACCCAATCGTTTAGATAATCATGCATATATAACCGAGTTGATATAAATAAAATCAATATCAACAGAAATAATATTTTTGAGATTATTTTTTTATCCATTTATTATCCCCAGTATATTTTTCATTACAACCTGTGATAACTATTCCTTAAAAGCCCAATGATTACTCAATAAATAATTTGCTAAAAATCCACAAATAATCCCAATTAAATCAGATATGATATAATAAATTCCAAAGTATTGAGTTAAAGTATAAAGAACAAGAATGTTAATTACCATACTAATTAAACACGATAAGTTATATTTACATAAACTATTTAAAAATTTATTATTTCTATCTTTAAATGTCCAAAAGTAGTTCCATAAAAAATTATGTAGAATAGATAACTCAACAGCTATTATCCCAGATATTAAATAATAAATTCCAAAAATCTCAGTTAAAATGTATAGAACCCCAATATTTACAAAAATTCCTAAAAAACCAACGAATCCAAATTTTAACATTCTTAAGAATTCTTTACTTTCCCTCATCAACTTAACAATATGAACAACATATTCAAAAATAATCTTTTTCGATAAATTACTTTTTCCTTTTATCCTCCCTTTAAATGTAAATGGGATTTCTTTAACAGTTTTATAATTCCCTTTTACCAAAATCTCTAATAATATTTTAAAACCTAATGGATTTAATTCTTTTTCTTCGATAACTTCCCTTTTTAATGCAAAAAATCCAGAAACACAATCTTTAACTTTAATTTTTGGAAATAAGATTCTTGCTAAAAAAATAGCCCCTAATGAAATAATTTTCCTTAAAAAGCTCCAATCCTCTATCTTCCCCCCTTTAACATACCTACTTCCGATAACAATGTCATAACCATTTTTAATCTCTTCAACCATCTTTGGAATTAATTCAGGCGGATGTTGAAAATCAGCATCCATAACGACCAAAATATTTCCTTCAGCTTTTTTAAATCCATCAACTACTGCGGAAGCAAGTCCTTTTTTGCCTATTCTTCTTATTAATTTTATATTTTTGTCTTTTTTTGCTAAGTTCTCAACAACTTCATAAGTTTTATCTGGAGAATTGTCATCAACAACGATTATCTCATAATTTAAATTTTCTAATATGCTTTTTAAAGTAGAAATTAACTTACCAATATTTTCTCTCTCGTTGTATGTGGGAATAACAATAGAAACCTTCACCATCAACCCTCATTAAATACTTTTAATGCTATTACGATATTGCTCCGCTTTTTGAGTCATAGTTTCTGTTGCATTTGTTGCTTTTTTTCCTGCAGCATCTACTCTTATTTTCTTAAAATTCATAATATAAATATAGGTAGTAATAACTCCAACTAGCACGGCCGAGGAAATCAATATACCAACTTCCATAGACAGTTGACCTTTTTTTGATGAAATTTTTCTATCAAGGATCAAAAACATCCCCCTTTGATATATTTTCTTTCTAAAAATAGTACAAATAAAAAATTAAATTAGATAAAATTTAAGAAAATATTTTGAAAAAATAAAAATTTAAACCGATGCCTTATAATTTACTAATGCTATTCACGTACGAACTTGCTCTTTGAGTCATTTGCTGTGCAGCAGCTGATGCTTGCGTTCCTGCTTTAGATGTAGCTTTTTTAACATTTGAAATATAGAAGTATGCAGCAATTATTGCAACTAATACTGCAGCTGCAACTAAAATTCCAACTTCCATTGATAACTGCCCTTTCTTTGATAACAATTTTTTTAAAAATTTCATTCTATTCACCTCAGTAAATTTTTGAATTATATATCACATATTTAATTTTTATATTAAGGCATTATATATAATTTTTGATTACTTTGCATTACATAGAATTTATTTTTCCAAATTCCACAAATTATCGTCTTTTATGTTTTTTGATAATTGTAAAATTTCATATATATAATTTTTGAAAGCAGTTCTTCCCTTTTCTGTAATTTTTATTATTGTTTTAATTTTACCTTTTATTAATGACTTTTTTGTTTCTATGAATCCGATCTCCTCTAATTTTT
>JAADDS010000020.1 GCA_013153845.1 Methanococci archaeon
GAGTTAGTAGAGCTGCTGCTGAATACTTAGCAGAGGCAGTTGAAGAAATCGCATTAGAGATTGCAAAAGAGGCAGTTGAATTAGCTAAGCACGCAAAAAGAAAAACAGTAAAAGTCGAAGACATAAAATTAGCTTTAAAGAAATAATTTATATCTAATAATTTATATCTATTATCTTCTGAATTTTTTCATTCGTTAATTTATTTGTCAGCGTTTTTTAATTTTTAATTTTAAAAGTTTCATTAAAAATTTTACCTAAATTTTAATTGATTTAATCCTATTTTATTTAAATAAATCTTTGATGTTATTTTAATATCCTCTTTTAATATCTTTTTTAGTTATTGATAAGTTATTGATAGTTGGGCAAGCTAAATTAAACACCCCAAAAAGTAGAAATACAAAAGTATAAAAAATAAACATAATAAAATAATGAATAAAAATGCAAAAATAAGACCTTGATTTGTATTTACGGTGAAATCAATGCACAAAGTAGTAAAAAATATAAAATATGCGGTAATAACTGTAAGTGATAGCAGATACAACCTCTTAATTAGCAGAGAAGTTGAAAATAATTTAGAAATGAAAAATAAAATAAAAAGTATAAATGATGAATCAGGATCGCTCTTAACAAGGGAATTAAATGCTGATCTCTACACAATAGTTCCAGATAATAAGGAGATGATAAAAGGTATAGTGGAGCATATAGTAGATCACTTTGACGTTGATTGTATCGTCTTAACAGGAGGAACAGGAATTTCAAAAAGAGATAACACTGTTGAAGCACTTAAAGATATAATAGAGAAAGAACTCGATGGTTTTAAAGTTATCTTCCAACAGATGAGTTATGAGGAAGTTGGATTATCTGCAATGCTATCAAGAGCAATGGCTGGGATCTATAAAGATAAGATAATATATGCCATTCCCGGCTCTGTAAATGCATGTAAAACAGCTTTGAAAATAATTAAAAAAGAAACTGGCCATATATTAGGACATTTGGGGAGATAAAATATGAAATTTTTACTAATAGCATCAAATAGAGATCCTGCAAGTAAAAATATTGCTAAATGCATAAGAGAGGAATTTGGAGTAGATGTATTTGAAGTTGAGAAAGAACTTTTATCTATAACGTCAGATGATTTAGAAAAGGCACACTACTATATATTTTTGTCAAAACACAGAAGTAAAGCAGGAAAACCTTCCTTAACCGTTCACACTCCAGGAAATTTAACAGAAAATAACGAATTCGGAGGAAATCCAAAAGAAGTATGTCCAAGCGATGCTATTTTAAACACCCTCTTACTAAAAAACATCTACAATACATACATGGAATTCCACGAACTCGGAAAAATAGGAAACTTTGACGTGTCTTTTGAAGTTGTTCATCACTCTCCAACAGATCTAAAATCACCTACGGTGTTTGTAGAAATTGGAAGCACAGAAAAAGAGTGGTGTTTAAAAGAAGCGGGAGAGATCATTGCAAAATCTGTTTTGGATACCATAGAGATGATTAAATCAAAAAATTACGATAGAAAAATTAAAGCAGTTGGATTTGGAGGAGGACATTATGCTCCAAAATTCACAAAACTTGCATTAAGTGGAGATTACTATTTTAGTTATCTTGTTCCAAAATACTGCTCAGTTGATGAAGATGTTCTAAACCAACTTTTCAAAAAAACAGATGTGGATATTGCTCTTATTGATTGGAAAGGTTGTAAAGGAGAGGATAAGAAAAGATATGTAAAATTTTTTGAAAAGGAGGGAATTAAATGGGAAAAGATTTGAGAGAATTACTTTTAGCATTTAAAAATGGAGAACTTGATGTTGATGAAATTGAGAAATTGATAAAATTAAATTATTTTGAGGAAATTGGGGCTGAATTAAAACTTGATGTGAACAGAAAATTTAGAACCGGCGTTCCAGAAGTTGTTTACGGTAGAGGAAAAAGTATAGATGAGATAATTAACTCAACGTTAAAACTTGCAGAGAGAAATGGAGTTGCTCTTGCAACAAAGATAGAAAATATCGAAAAACTTTGCGACGAAATTAGGAATATGGACCTAAAAAACTATGAGGTAAAAATTAATAAAAGAGCGAAAACATTAATAATAAAAAATAAAAACTATAAAATAGAAAAAATAGGTAAAGTAGGTATATTAACTGCCGGAACTTCCGATATTGCAGTGGCAGAAGAGGCAAAAGATACTTTGGAAGTGATGGGCGTTGAGACAATAACATCTTATGACGTTGGAGTGGCAGGGATACATCGGCTCTTTCCCGCTTTAAAAACCATGATAAAGGAGGACGTCTCCTGCGTGATAGTTGTTGCAGGAATGGAAGGAACCCTCCCCTCGGTTGTAGCTGCTATGATAGACATGCCAGTCATTGCAGTGCCAACATCAACATCTTACGGAATAAAGATCACTCCACTGTTAACAATGTTGCACTCCTGCTCCCCTGGAATTGCGGTTGTTAACATAGATAACGGATTCGGAGCAGGCGTTTTTGCTGGCTTGATTGTAAAGAGATGTTATAGATACCCGTCATTGGATAATATTAAATAATCAAATAAATAATTAAATTAAATAAGCACCAGTGGTGGATAATACAAAAAACTATAAAGCCATATATTCCAACATTACCGTGTGAAAATATAAAAACATAAAAATATAGAAGGTTGTATAATTTTGAATAATATTAGATGAGGGAACAGTTATGATAAAGGTAGTTGAAGGAGAATTAGTTGAGAAATTAAACGAAGGGCAGTTAGATGATCTCATAAACAAAATTGATATTGGTTATATACTTGTTTTAGCGAAGAAAGATGGGAAATTGTGGGAAGGATACATTTTTATCGAAAACGGAAAAATCGTTGGAGTTTATTATACCGATAACGAGATGATTGAAGAGTATGGAAACCTTGAAGGAATTGTTGAGTTGTTGAATGAAGATGATAAATCAATTGAAATTTATAAATATAATAAGGACAAGATAAATTTGATGAAGTGGTTGTATCCTGAGATCTTTACAGTAAAAATCCAAGAAGAAACAGAAAAAGAAACAGAGGAAGAAGAAAATTATTTAAATATTAAATTAGACATCCCCCTTGATAAATTAGTAGCTACAAACGTGCAAGATTTTGAAAAATATTTAGAAGATGGAAAATACATTGTCATTAACGTCTATAAAAAATCTCCTGATGGTTATGAAAATGGATATATAATATTCAAAGGAAAAGAACCAATAGGTGCTGCTTACGAATGCAATTTAGGAGTTTTACTTGGAGAGACCGCTTTAAAAAAACTGGAAAAACTTATCTCTGATGAGGACTCTGTTATTGATGTCTACGAATATAACGAAAGAAAGGCAAATATTATTTTAGAGTTATATCCTGAGATGAGATTGATTAAAGAAGAGGAAGTGAAAGAAGAGAATAAAGATCTCCAAGAAGAACAAATGCCAATAAATGAAGTTTCAAGAGAGGAATTGTTAAAAAAACTTGGAATAAAAGAACCGGATGAGGATTGGGTAGAGACAATACTGGAAGAGGTTTTTAGTCCTTCTGAGGAGGAATTGGAAGAATTAAAAGAGAAACTGTGTAAAGAGATTGTGGAGAGAATTAAGATGATGGACGGAATTGAAGATGTAAAGCCAGAGTTGAAAATAAAATGGGAAAATGGAAGATACTATTTGTTTGGAGATATTCATGTAAAAAGAAAAAGAATCTTAGGTATAATTAAAAAAGATGTTGATCCATCTGTGGTTAAGTTTGAGATTGATAAGATAATTAGAAAGCATCTCTCAAAATACACATCGAGAATTTCAATAAATGTAGATTAATTATTATTAAGTGGAACCTAATTGTTATTGATTCATTTAAACCTCACAAACAATTAAATAAAAAATTATATAAAATCAAATTATGAAAATTGTTAAATTAAAAATCTTTAATAAAAACCAAAGATGATTAAGATAGATAAAGAAAACGTGTGAAGAGGTTTAACTATGAATGCGATAATTGCCTTTCTAATCCTTTTTATACTTGGTGTAGGAATTGGAGTTGGAGCTTACTACTATAAAGAGAGAGAACAGAAAAAGACCTATAAATTGATAGAAATGGAGATTATTGAAAACTTGAAGGAGTTAAAACCCTACGTGGCTCCCGATGAAGATAAAGAGTATACAAAAGAATTTGACTTGGTTGAAATCGCATTATCTTATGATATTGAGGATATTATTGTTGTTAACGATGAGGGGCTGGTTATTGCTACAACATTAAAAGATGCTGAGGAAGTGGGAGCAACTGCCTCGGGAATATTTGAATACATAAAAAAAATGTGTGGGAATATTAAAAAGGTTGTTATATATAAAGATGATAGTTATCTCTATATCTATCCCCTAAACTTGTATGGGGAGAACTTGTATGTCATAATTGAATCAAAAATTGCACTTGACGTGGTTGAGGAAAAAGAAATAATGAAAAAGATAACCGGAGTTCTTAAGAAGTATTTCTCAGCTGTTAAGGCAATAGAGCAGGAAATTCCAGAGGAAGGAATTTTAGCTGTATGATTGAATTAAATTAATATAAAAACATATTAAAAAAATTAAAAAAGATTTTATTATATTTTGTTATTTTATATTTAAATAGGTAATACAGTTCCCTTAACAGGAACAAACGTTGGAATCTTTAATGTTTTCCAAATTGTCATAGCGAAAGATAGTGCTTGATACCTCTCCCCATGCATAACAATCGCTTTTTCTGGTTTTGGAATCTTTTTTATATATCGAACCAATGAATTATAATCCCCATGAGCAGAAAACTCAATTTTAACAACTTTACCGTTTATTGGTATTTTATTTTTAAATGGCTGGATTTCTTCTGCTCCTTCTTCTAACTCTCTACCAATAGTTCCTTCTGCCTGATAACCCGTTAATATAAGCTTGTTCTTAGGATCTTTTAGTAGTTTTAAATACTTTAAAATAGGTCCACCCTGAACCATGCCTGACGTAGAAACGATAATACACGGATCCTTATTAAAAACTAAATTATCATCAGCTTTTTTTATTTCTCCAAATGGATTTATGCCATTCTCTACCATATTCTTTATTTTTGGATTCAGCCAGTTGGTATAACTCATATAAACAGCAGTAGCGTGAATCAAAGATCCATCTGTGTAAATAGGCACTTCCGTTAAATTACCACTTCTCATATAGTTGTTTAGTATTAATAAAATTTCCTGAGCCCTGCCTATTGCAAAGACAGGAATTATAACTTTTCCTCCATTTTCTATGGTTTCAGCGATCTCATCTATTAACTGTCTTTCTAAGGTTTTTCTTGCGGGCTTTACGTCCAAAGGTGATCCATAGGTTGACTCCACTATCAAAACATCTATCTCATCAAAGTCAGTATCCGCTGAAAGTAGGGTTCTCGAAACATTTTCATTTATATCTCCGGTGTAGAGTATTTTTTTACCGTCCACTTCTAAGTATATGGATGCACTTCCTAAAATATGTCCAGCATTATAAAATTTAAATTTAATATTATCATTTATACTTCTCTCCTCATAGTAGTTTAAACATTCAACACTACTCATAGCATTTTGAATATCCTCCTCTCCAAATGCCTTTTTTAAGTTTAGCGTATCTCTCCATGTGATAAACATCAGATCTGCTGTTGGATGAGTGCAGTATATCTTTTTAAATTTGTAAAATGGTAAAGCCCCACAGTGATCTAAGTGAGCATGAGAAATAATAACTGCATCTATATTTTTATCATCGACCTTTGGAATCTCTCCGGTGTCAGGAGATAATCCGCAATCCAATAATATTTTTCCTCTCTGCGATTCAACTTCTACGCAACTCATTCCTATCTGCTGACATCCTCCATGAAATTTTAATAAAACCATTTTATCCACTCTCCAAAAAATTTATATACACTCGTTTAAATAATGCCTATTCATCCAAATTCAAAATCGCAAATTTCAAATCAAGCATAATCTTAATTGTTAATTAACAACCCAACAAATCGTTTATTAATAATTACCGATATAAAAATCAAAACATCAAAATCTGAATGGTTAGAGGTTAAAATGAAAATAAATACCACAAATTATTACTAAAAAATCAACATTAGACCTTCAACACATTTAGTATCTGGCGTTATTTAATATCTTTTTAAAATCTTTTATATCTAAATTCGACAAATGAAGAGTTGAATAAATTAAATGAATTATAGAAATTTAACCTATTAAAATTAATTAAATCAAAAATTAATTTGTTCTATTTGGATAACTGGTTTATCAGCCCAAGTTATCAAGACATATTAACGTATGAATTAGCATGGGTTATGAGATTATAAACTCATGATTAAGTTTTTCACTATAAAAATTACTTAAAAACATTGAAATACTTAAAAACCTATTATAGAAAGAGTTTAATTATATTTAATTATATCAAGGGACTTAATAACTGATCTATTTTATCATTTTTAAATTTTACTATAAAAATAAAAAGACAAAAAACAATAAAAGAGACAATAAAATTAACAAAAATAAACAAAGAATATATACAATTAAATTAGTTGGTGGGCAGAATGGAGCATAGACATGTTATATCCGCACTGGTTTTAAACAAGCCAGGTGTATTACAAAGAATTTCTGGACTATTTACAAGGAGAGGATTTAATATATCAAGCATTACTGTTGGAACTACCGAGAATCCACAAGTTTCGAGAGTGACGATAGAGGTTAACGGAGACGATAGAATCTTAGAACAGGTAATCAAGCAACTAAATAAATTGATAGATGTTATAAAAGTTAGCGAACTGGAAGAAAAAAAATCGGTTCAAAGAGAACTATGTTTAATAAAAGTTTACGCTCCAACAGAAAGTGCAAAATCCCAGATTATACAATATACAAGTATATTTAGAGGGAATGTCGTAGATCTAAGTCCCGAATCTTTAATCGTGGAGATAACAGGAGGAGAAGATAAGATAAATGCGTTTATTGAGTTAGTTAAACCCCTCGGCATAAAAGAAATGGCAAGAACAGGAATAACTGCGTTAGCAAGAGGGCCAAAGATCTTAAAACCAAATAAATAGATTTGAAAAATTAATAGGTGGAAAGATGAGTGAAGACGTTAAAATGAAATGTGGGTTAGAAATACACGTTCAGATAGACACAAAATCAAAATTATTCTGCAACTGTTCAACTAACTATTTAGATGCTGAACCAAACACTAACGTATGTCCCGTCTGCTTAGGTTTGCCCGGGGCTAAGCCATTTCCACCAAACAAAAAGGCAGTAGAAGTCGCTATAATGGTTGCGAAAATGCTTGGATGTGAGATTGTTGTTGATAAGGATATATACTTCCAAAGAAAGCATTATGATTATCCCGACTTACCAAGTGGTTATCAGAGAACATCAACGCCAATAGGAGTTAATGGGGAGTTTTTAGGAGTAGGAATTCACGAAGTCCACTTAGAGGAAGATCCCGGACAATACAATCCAAGTTTTGGAATCGTTGATTATAATAGAAGTGGAACTCCTCTGATAGAGATCGTTACTGAACCAGACATAAAAAGTCCAGAAGAGGCCAGAGAATTTTTAAAACAACTGATGACCCTATTTAGATACCTCGGATGTTTAAGAGGAGAAGGAACGATGAGGGCAGATGTTAATATCTCCATAAATTATATGGGTGTTCAAGGAAACAGGGTTGAAGTTAAAAACGTTAACTCGATAAGAGGGGTTTATAAGGTTTTAAAATATGAGTTAATTAGGCAAAAGAATATTATAAAAAGAGGAGGAGAAGTTAAAAGAGAAACAAGGGCATTTTTAGAAAGTCAAATGATAACAAAGGCAATGAGGAGCAAAGAAACAGCAGAAGATTATAGATACATCCCAGATCCTGATATTCAGCCGATAGTTATTTCCGAAAAGTGGGTTAAGGAGATAGAAGAAAAAATGCCTGAAACACCTCTTGCTAAGAAGAAGAGATTTGTTGAAGAATACAAAATAAGTGAAGAAGATGCAAAAGTTCTTGTTGCTGATTTAGATATGGCTGAGATGTTTGAAAACGTTGTTAACTCCCTTGGAAAGAGTAAAGAAAATATCGACTTAGCAGTTGTTTGGATAAGGAACGAGTTAAAGAGGTCTTTGCAGTATCACAAAGTTGATCTATATGAAAGCGGTATAAAGCCCGAACATATAGTTGAATTAATAAAATTAATTAAAAATGGAACTATATCACAAAAAATTGCAAAAGAGGTTATTGATCTATTGGTAATAAACAGAGGAAAGAAAAAACCAAAAGAGATCGTTGAAGAACTTGGGTTGACTGTCATTAAAGATGAGAGTGAATTGATAAAAGCAGTTGAAGAAGCGATAAAAAACAACCAAAAGGCAGTTGAGGATTATTTAAATGGTAAAAAAGAGGCGTTGAACTTTTTAATGGGACAAGTTATGCGACTAACAAGAGGAAGAGCAGATCCTAAACGAGTTGTTGAATTATTAAAGGAGAAACTCGACAAGTAAATCATTAAACGAATTATTTAAATAATTATTTAAATAATGAAAATAAATTATAATCCATAATAAATTTAATAAATTTGATTCTTTATACAATAAATCATTACATAAAAAAATAAAAATAAATAATTAGAGTTCAGATTGACTTTTTAATTTTTAATTTCCATAAAATTTAACGATGATAAATGATAGAAAAATAGATTAAATTTTGATTATAATAATAAAAATAATTAACAATGCACTTTTTAAGAGCCAAGGTGGAATATATGGCTGACTTAGATAGAAAATTAATAGAGATTTTAGATATATTGTCAAAATCAAAAGAGCCCGTAGGGGCTAAAATTATAGCAAGAGAACTTAATAGACGAGGATATAAAATAGGAGAGCGAGCAGTCAGATACCACTTGAAACTGTTAGATGGAATGAAATTAACAAAAAAAGTAGGATATGCAGGAAGAGTTATAACAGACCGAGGATTGGAGGAATTAGAGAAAGCAAATATCTCTTACAGATTGGGGAGTATATATTCAAACATCTTAGAAAAAACAATATCTGCAAATTATAGGTTTGGATATGTGGTTATTAATAGATGCCATGTTTATGCCGATTTCAATGAGGTCTTAAAGACGATAAAGGGAGTTTATGAAAACGGACTTGCAGTTGGAGATCGAGTTGGGATTATAGACAGAGAAAAGTTTGTTGAGATAAACACACTCTGCTCCCTAAATTTTGACAACATACTATTACAAAATGGGATATTTCCCCTTCAAGTTTGTGCAGGGGTTGTAAAATATGAAGATGGAAAACCAGTCGAGTTTAAAGAGATCATTGATTATAAGTCCACATCAATAGATCCTCTAAGGGCTTTTATAGAGAAAAAAGAAACAGATGTAATAGGGATTATAGAAAATGGGGAAGGTTTTCTTCCAGCTAATTTTAGATACTTCGGAGTTGAATTTTTAGAAAAATTCAAAGGGGTTTTAGAGAAAGATGAATTAAAATGCATTATTAGCTATGGAACTGAAAACGTTTTAGGATTAGATATAGGAGAAGATAAAGTTGGAGTTGCGTTAATTGGAGGATTAACACCAATAGCCCCATTTGTAGAAAACGACTGCTTTGTAGAGATCTCTCCTATGACCTCCACTGTTAGGTTAGAATCACTACACAAGGTTAAGAAAAATCCAAGAGAGATTATAACAAAAAAAGCAAATATAAGGATAAAAACTGCTTTATCGAAAATGTTTAATGCAATGGCAAAGGTATCGTATGATATTGATGAGAGAGATGGAGATGTTGTTGTAAACACTGCCTATATCGAAAAACAATATTATGACGAGGCAGTAGAGTTATTGAAAGAGGGATATAAACAGTATTTAGGTATTTCAGATAGATTTGGAATTGTTGAAGAGCAGAATAAAATAAAGATTCAAACAATATGTGCTGTAACCTTGGATGGTATATTCTTAAGGAATTCAATTCCTGTGATTCCAAGATATGGAGGGATTTTAGAGATCACAGAAGATAAAGAAAGATTTATAGATATAATTGGCTATGAAGGTTCATCGTTGGATCCTCATGAAGTGTTTTTCAACTTTGTTGACTGTGAGAAGACGTTCTTAGCAGGTTTTAGAGAGATACACAGAGTAGCAAGAGAGGACTTAGAAAACGTTTTAAAAAAGCTAAATTGGAGAGGAGTTAAAGCAATAGGAGAACCGAACAATGAGCTTTATGGAATAAATGTAAATAAAGACATGTGTGGATTGGTGACAATGGGAGGAATAAACCCGTTAGTTTTATTAAAGGAGAATGAAATTCCAGTAAATCTGAGAGCAATGCATGAAGTAGTGAAGTTTTCTGATCTAATATCTTATAAAGATTTATAAATAAAAATTTATAAAAACATATTTTAGGAAAAAGCAGATATTATCGAGTTTACAACCGCGTTAACTATATCTTCATCACTCAATCGCTCAGCATCTCTTGATGTTAGATCGATCCGTAAACTCTTACTTGCCCCCGGCATTCCTGCAACAGTTATTGTAATAATTCCATAATCTTTTAGAAGATTAAATCCAATTTCTATGAGTTTTTTAATGTTTATATGGTCATCTTTATGGACTCTCTTTATAACAAATCCTGTCGGTGTTTTTTCACACACTATATCTATCTTCCCATCTAACTTTTTAAGTTCACTATTTAACGATATTATTTTAGACAGATCAAACCTTTTAGCCCTTTCAAATGCATTTTTTATTCTTTCTAAATTAAAACACTCCAAAGCCCTATACATTCCTGCTAATATTGGAGGTTGTGCTTCTAAACCAAACTTCGTTCCTTCTAAATATATTTTTTCTACCAATTCTCTTTTTCCAGCAAGTAATCCACCTCTTGGCCCTTCCATAAGTTTATCTGTGCTCGTGGCAACTAAATCAGCTCCTAATTCCAAGGCAGGAGGTTGTCCAAACAACAATCTAACTCTTGCTCCAGAGGCATCATCAACAAATGTTATTGCATTCCTTTTTTTAGATGTATCAATAACTTTTTTAAAGTTCTCAATATCTATTACTTTTAGATCCATAGTAGATCCTGTTATAATCACAAGAGTTTTTTCGTCAATTCTCTTTAAAACCTCATTTATATTATCAGATTCAAAATACTCCACATTTATTAATTTGCAACTTCTCTCAATGGATGGATGTCCTGGAAGCTCTGGTAAATAGTGAACAACCCTCTCAGGTTTTAAAGCCAAGATCGTTGCTAAGATAGCAGATGATGTTCTATTAAAACCTACACATCTTTCTCCACCTAAATGCTTTAAACCCCACTCATTAACTTTTTCTGCAAAGTAGGATGATCCAATATACGTATTTAATAGATCTTTATCTTCTTCTTTTATTAAAAAACCACCAGAGAGACCACTTAGGTCGTATAAACTATCTCTGCCTTTTTCTTTTAGAATCTTCAATATGATCTCTCTTGCCTTTTTTATTCTCATCAACTCTTCATAGTCGGATAGCATTTAACCACCCAAATAGTTTGATTATGATTACTCTACATCTATCACTTTTTATACTTTCTATATGCACATAAATTTATATAATTAAATTATTTTAAAAAGTATTAAAATGAATCGATTAATCGAAAATTATAAATATAACTTCAATAATATTCTTAATTTGGGCATTAACCTACCCAATAATTAACGTGCTCCAAATTAAAAAATTAATTAAAAAATTAAAAAATAATACAGCAGTAATTTAAAAAGGTGAAAAGATGAGTGAAGAACTTCCAATAATTGGAAAAGATCCCTTGGGAAGAGTTATTAGAGATTGGAGTGTAAAACCATGGTGGGGTATTGATAGAAAAAAGATCGAGTGGTATCCAAAAGTTAACTATGATAAATGTATTGGATGTGGAGTTTGTTATATAACTTGTGCTAATAGGGTTGTTTTTGATTGGGATAAAGAAAAGAAGAAACCAGTAGTTGCAAGACCTTACAACTGTGTCGTTGCATGCACAACTTGTAAGATGCTATGCCCAGTAGATGCATTAGAATTTCCAGATAAAGAATACATGGAAAAGATAATAAAAGAACATAAAATTTTGGTAAAAGCCAAGGAAATATTAAAAAAACATGATTTAATCTAAATAACCATATTAACTTAAATTAACTTAAAAAAGAGAGGGTAGAGAGTTATGAACCCAGAAATGATAATGGAGATGATGGATTCTGATATTGCTAAGGAGATGGCTCCTAAAATGATGCCAAAGATGATGCCCTTAGCATTGGAGAAGTTTTTACAGTATATCCCAGAAAAAGAGAGGAAGGAATTTATTGCTAAACTTGTTGATATAATAGTAAGCAAAGATGAGAAAAAAGAGATATACGCTGAATATTTAGATATGTTTGAAACATTGGTAGACGTTAAAGGATTAAAAATTCACTCACGAGGAGGAAAAGGTTCAACAAAAGAAAAAATATCTCCAATGGACTTGTTTTTAGGAGGACTTTGTGGGTGTATCTGTATAGCGGTTGGAAATACATTAAAAGATAACGCCATAGAGGCGGAGATAAAAGTTGATGGAAAAGTGGAGAAATCGTTTGAAGAAGGAAAAATAAAAAAAGTTATTTTAAATATCTTTGTGGAAGTTTCAGGAGATTATGAGGAGGACAAACTAAAAGAAATGATATTAGAAGGATCTAAAAAATGTTTAATAAGCAATACTTTAAACTGTGAAATAGAGAAGAACGTTATAATTCAAGAAAAATAAGTATGTGGAATTATTTTAAATGTATTTTTCTTAATTAATTTTAATTTTTCATAATATAGTTTATTTAATTTTTAAAATCCTAAATTTCAAAGTTTTAAATTTATTGAGCATTTTAAATTTATATTACTGAAGATCCAAAACTATATAATGCCAAATAAAAATTTTCAAAACCCAATTACCAATCCCCTCCCCTAATTATTTTATTTTGGGGGATATTATGAAAACCGATGACATGGCAATTGTCTTCTCAAAACTGATCTTAAATCCAATCGTAAAAAGCCAGATGAGCTCCCTTTTTAAAAAAGACGAAAATAATAAATTAATTATAGAGAATTATATTGATGCATACGTAGAGGGAAAAAAACTTCCCTCCTTAAAATACAAAATATTAAAAGAAATTATAGATGGGGGCTTAAAGACATTCGCAGGAGAAAAATACAAAGAGGACTTTAAAAACTACTTAAAAGATCCTTATTTCAAAAAAGGACTTATAAATGTTGTTAGAGGGTTATATTACTTCGGAGTTAAAAAGCCATTTGTTGCTGGGGCCCCATTTTTAGTGGTTTGGGACATAACCTATCGATGCAATTTAAGATGCAAACACTGCTACGCAAACGCAGGTAGGCCGTTAGAAGACGAATTAACAACAGAAGAAGCTGAAAAAGTCATAGATATATTAGGAGACGCTGGGGTTGTGGCAATCGCATTTTCGGGTGGAGAACCACTTATGAGAAAAGATCTTTTTAAACTCATTGATAAGGTTAAAGAGAAGGATATGCAGGTTTCTATAGCTACAAATGGAACGCTATTAACAAAAGAAAATGTTAAAAAACTAAAAGAGCACAAAGTTGATTTTATACAGATAAGCTTGGATGGAACAAAAGAAACGCACGAAAAATTTAGAGGAATAAAAGGAATATATGAAAAAACAATTTCTGGAATTAAAAATGTTGTAGAAGAAAATATATGCTGTGCAATTGCAATGACCGCCACTAAATTAAACTATAAAGATGTTTTAAAAGTTATTGACTTGGCAGAAGAGCTTAACGTTGATTATTTTATGCTTTACAACTATATTCCTGTAGGGGTTGGAGATTATGAGATAGATCTCTCTCCAGAAGAAAGGGAGGAACTATTAAACATCTTATGGGAAAAATTAAATACAGAAACAGGAAAAAAATGCAAAACTGCATTTTTATCCACGGCTCCATATTATTCAAGAACTGCAATAGAACATAACAGATACTACCTTGCTACACACTTTGCAAACGTTGATTTAGATGAAAATGAGAGATTAAAAAATTTAGCTAACTTTATTGGAGGATGTGGATGTGGAAGATTTTATTTAAGTTTAAGAGCTAACGGAGATATTCAACCATGCGTTTTCTTTCCTTTAAAGCTTGAAAACATTAGAAACTTTAAAGATGAAGAGGATTTTTTAAATTTTTGGAAAAATAATAAGATATTGAATGAACTCAGAGATAGGGAAAAATTAAAAATATGTGGAAAATGCAAATATAGATACATTTGTGGGGGTTGTAGAGCAAGAGCTTATTCATACTACAAGGATTATTTAAGAGAAGATCCCGGTTGTATCTTAACTAAAAAATTGGAAAATATAGAAAATAAATAAAAGGGATAAAATGGCAAAGATTTTAGTAGTTAGTGATGGAGCATATGGGTATAGAGTTCAAGGAACTGTAAATTCGTTTGGAAAGAAAAATAAATTTCTTGGCATCTACAAAATTGATAGACCAGATGATTTGCTCGTTGATGATATAGAATTTCCTGAAGAGTTGCTTGAAAAAATAAAAGAAGCAGACATTTTGTTGCTGTATACGCAACACCCAGATAACACTTACTACCTCTGCTACGAGGCAAGAAGGTTGAATAAAGATATTGCCATCATTGTAGCAACGTGGAGCGGAGAAGGTGCAAAAAAAGAACTATCTAAATTTGATGCAATATGCCCGGAAGAGATGTGTTTATTAGATGAAGAAGAAGTTAAAGGATTAATTGATAAATATCCTAAATTAAAAGAGTTTTTAGAAGAGTTTGGAACTCCAAAAGTTAAGGTTTATGTTGAGAATGGAGAAGTTAAAGATGTGGAGGTTTTAAGAACGTCTATCTGCGGATCAACGCTTTTTATGGCTAAATTAATGAGAGGTATGAAAGTTAACGATTTAGAAGAATTTGCAAGAAACTCTGCTATGTTAATTCAAAGATACCCCTGCGTTGCTGGAAAGATAAAAATTTTTAGAGGAGATTGTAAAAAGCAAAAAGCATTAAATATACATAAAAAGGCAATCTTGGACGGATTAACTATACTGGACTAAATTAATATATGCAATATTTTCTGTTTTATTTTATTTCCAGTTTTATTTTTGATTAAAATATTTAAAAATAAAATATGCTTAAAAATAGCGACGATATAGGAAATAACAAATAAAGATTACTATGATAAATAAAATTATGGAAGTAGATTTACTCAAATTCAGATTCCAATTTTGTATATTAGGTGGATTTTCCTTTTTAGAAGTTAACTGACTAAGATCAGCGATCTTTTTAACACCCTTTCCATTAAAACGATATAAGATCTTTGAACAATTATTTGAAAAATTAATTCCAATTATAAGCATTTCTCTCCCATTATAACTTATTTCAATTGGATCTATATTGCCTAATTTTATTTCTGAAATGGAATCGTTATTTACGTCTATTTTTTGTATGGATAAGATTATATATGTGTTGTTATAATTGTCATACGTAAGTTTATTGTAGATTTTGTTGATTGAGTCGTTATAAACATTTATTTCCTCGATCTCTCCATTTTTATCAATGCATACAATTTCTTTAATAGTAATGAGGTATATCCCATCCCTATTGATTGGATAAACTTTAAGAATATATTTGTTTGTTTTTATTGATTTAATTAATTTTAAATCGCTATTTAAAAATAACAACTCACGATTTCCTATCCCATTTAAAACAATCCATTGATTAGTATAGTTATCATAAGTTATTCTATTTATAAATGGGGCATACAAACAATACAATTTCGAGTTATTTAGCTCAAATCTCTTAAAATCATGAAAAGTGCCGTTATATTTTACAAAGCCAGAAATATTTTTATATCCAATATCAATATAACCTTTTGACTCATTTTCTTTTGATATATTTGATATAAAATAAACTCCATTAACATATATGAGCCAATATTTGCCTTTTGAGTTATAGTCAAAACTGAACGGAGCAAAGAAGAAATCATCAATCTTATAATTTGTATGGTTGTTTAGATAATCAATTAAAAACATTTCTAAACGTTTATTTAACCCATAAAAATCATTTCCAATCCATATTAATCCATTAGAAGATCTATTATATTTCAACTCAACCAATATCGGCTCTGCTCCCATTCCTTCTTTATTATCAAAACATGCTAAAATCTCTTTGTTATTGCTTTTTAAGTTATAGTATTGTCCAAAACTCTTGCTATATAAATATAAAATTTTGTCATTAATGTCCAATTTGCCTATATGACATCCATCCCAGGCATTACACACAACATAAGTTTCATTTCCTAAGCAAAAACCATCTACATAATAAAAGTATCCATAACGCTTATTAATCTCATCATTGGTGTATGTTTTGTTTAAGTAGATAGTATATTTTGGAGTTATATTTTTTAGAGTTCCATTATATAAATAAATGTTATTGTTATTGACTACAATCCAATCTTTTGATGTTGGTTGAATAGAGATCCATTTGCTATTTAATGCATTTGTTGGACTGATTAGGATTAATATAAATATAAAAAAACTTAAAAAAGCAAGATATTTTTTTATCATTATCTCCCTCCTTAAATAACAGAAATTTATTTTCTATTTGTTTTTCTGAAAATCCATAGTGTATATAATATTATCCCCAAAATTAAGATTGAGATGGCAATAAACCATTTCATAACTCTATTGTTATACTCCCAAATCTCTTCCTGCATTTTCCAATACTCTTCACTTTGAATATAATTTAAAGTTTCATTGTATTTTGGGTTTTTAGATTTTAATTCATGTCGCTTTTCTATTAATTGTTCTAATTTCTGTTTATATATTTTAATCCTTTCATCATTTGGATTTTCACTCTCTAATTCCTTTAATTTATTGGTAATTTCGTCAATCTCTTTATCTATTTCTTCAATTTTCTTGTTATAGTTTGTTGTATTTGCCAATTGTTGAGTTAAATCTTCTATACTGCTGTTTTCATTAAGTTTAATCAATTTTGTAGTATTATTTTTGTCCATTCCAGCTATTAACCAATAGCCCTTTTTATTAACATAAATGATATAATCAACTCTTTTAAATCCAAAATTTAGAAGATTTATTATTTTTCCATCATTATACATGTAAAGTTCATCATTTGTGGTCATTAAAACCTTATGATTTCCTTCGCTCATGATAGACGGTGTTATATTGGATATTTTTGTTAAATTTCCATTATTAAATAAATAAAGTCCGCAATAATGTATTTTAGAAGAGATTGTTGAGATTAGTAGATCCCCTCTACCATCATATTCTATTGAACGAACATAAAAATCAGATAAATTAAAACTAAATGAATCCTTTATCTTTCCATTTTTCCAAATATAAATAAATTTGTTTGTAAAATTATCAAAGTAGATATACCAAGAATCATTTTTCGAATTGTAAGCAATATCATAGTATCCTTGACGATATGGGAAGATATTTTTTCCTGGGAGATTATAGTAAGCACATAACCACTCTCCATTACACGATGTTGTTGAGCCACTCCAAACAATAAACGCTATATCTTTGCTACTCTTGAACTTTAAAATGCTTGCAGTTGAACATCCAGAATAAAGTCCGCTTATATTGGTTGTAAAAGCCCTCCCATCAAAAAATCCCAACATTTCTGGGCTATAAAATATCCATTTTCCTTTAAAATAACCAACTACAACAGGATACTTAAAATAACTATAAAAATCCCAGTCCTTTGGTTCAAAGTTTATTTTTGGGTTGTTAAATAATTCAGATTTATTTATTGGAAATTTTAAAATAACTTCAAAATTTTTTCCATCGTATAGTATTTCATACATCTTTGAGTTGGTTTTATCATAAACACTGATCATTACATCCGTTCCATTTGTAGCCATGCCATTAATTGATATATTTTCATCTGCAAATAATGGATAAAAGAAATATATAAATATTAAAATTAAAAAGAGGATAACTTTTTTCATTGACTCACCTACCCTATGTCGGAACTAACATAAAACTGCCAATTTAATAACTTTTTATAAAACAACTTTTCCTTTTCTCATATTTAAATTTTGTTCTTATCTGACCATAATTTTTAAATCTGAGCATAAAAATTATGTTTTTTGATAATTTTTATCGTTCATCATAATTATTATGACACTTTATAAATCGAAAGTATTAAAAACATAGATATAAAATATGAAAAAAATAAACATCTAAATCTTATTAATTTCCTTAGATTTCTTTAAATAATAATTAAATCTTTTCATGTCTTATTCCCATAACTCATAATACTTTTTTAAAATACGGGATTCATTTGATATTGGGACATTAACTACATTTATAAAGTTATTTCCTTTAGAGCCGGAAATATTATGAATATTTGAAATTAAGGACATATTTTTAAAGGTATTATTGTATGATAATGTTAGATATATCTCCCACCAATTATTAGATATTCTTAAATTCTCAAATTTTGAGTTTGAAGTATTAATTAAATAGACACCAAACCCATTATTGGTTAGGTTTAAATTTTTGACAGTGATATTGTTGCAGTTTATTAAATATATAGTTCCAGCATTTGAGTATTTATCAATGATTAAACTGCTTTTATTAATCAAATAATACACTAACCTATTATTTACTGTTGTATTTTTTATATAACCAAAATCTTGGCTTATTGAATCAATAATTACAAGATTAAATGTATTATCAAACATTTTGCAGTTTTCTATATGTTTATTTGAAAACTCAAAATGCATTCCGACAATGTTTGAGTATAAAGATATATTTTCCAAGTTTAAGTTATCAACTTTATATGCATAGATTCCCCACTGGTTAAAACATACTACTGAGTTTTTAATGGATATGTTTTTTCCACCGTAAATAAAGACACCATAAACGTTATTTGTTAAATTTAGCCCTTCTATGCTAACATTCTCGCAGTTAATTAAATATAAAGCTCCTATATTTGATGACTTAATTATAATAATATTTCTTTTGTTTATTAAATAGTATATTGGCTTTCTATTAACAGTATTGGACATGTCAATATTGTTAGAATTTTTATCCCAATCCAAATCATAATTTTTTAGAGCAAAGTTGTAAGTATTGTTAAACATCTTACAATTTCTCATCTTTATGCCTGCATTATAAATTTTACCATTTAAAATGACGATTCCATTATGATTTAAAGCATATATCCCATATTTATTCTCATAGGCAGAGATATTTTCTAATGTTATTTGGTAGCCATTAGCAAATACTCCATATTTCCAGTCATTTACAACTAAATTTTTAATTTTTATATCTATGCCGTTATCTATTTTTATTCCACAATAATTTCCCATTCCTTTTAAAACACACCCATTTCCATCTAAAACAACATTATCTGAATTTATGATAATGGCAGTTTCATTTAAAGTTGCAGTAGTGTTTATAACATAATATCCTGGGCTATTAATTATGTAAGGGAGTTTATTTATGTAAGTTGGTTTGACATGCTGGGTATTATTAAAAATAAATAACAATGATAAAGCAACAAAGAGTATAATTAAGATTAACAGTATCTTTTTCATAATATCAACTCTTTAATCTCAAATATCTGATTGTGAAGTTTGTTTACCTTCCTTTGTAAAATAATATTATTATCCACAATAAATTAGAGATGACTAAAACAATTATATACCAATTATGAATTAGCCAATAAATTTTTGGCTCTAATTCTTTTCTAACATCGTCCCATAAGGTATATTTTATTTTATACAATTTTATAATATTTTTTAGCTTTATATCCTCTATTGAGTTGTTTTTTATGATATAATAGTGCAATTTGTGATTTTCTTCTGTTTCTACTAAGAGCATTCCGTTATTGTATGCTAAGTCAGTAATTCTTATATTTTCATACTTGTCTCCAAAGATTCTTTTTAGACAACTCTTTTCTATTGGAATTTCTCCTCCCTTGATTTTAGCAAAATAGTAGGGGTTTGAATAATTACTTATGATTTTTATGGTTTTATTTTTCCAAAGTAAAAGGTAGGGTTTTTTATCTATATAACTTCCAAAAGAGTAGTTATATCTCTTCATGGTAATATACAAACTCCCATTTATACTATAAAGATTAATACACTTCCAGAACACATATTTATATTTTGTATCTGGGAGCGTTATATTATCTTCAAAATGGATCTTTCCATTGTAGTAGGAATATAAAGGGAAGGATGTATTTGATAAACGCCCATCTAAGATATAAAACTTCCTTGATTTTGAATCGTAGGTTGTGAATATGAATCTGGCACATGGAATACTGTAATAGTTATTGTTTTCAAACTCCTTTAATTTAGTTATGTTAGTGTTATTTATCAATACAAGAATGTTTTCTGGATAATCTCCTTTTAGTTCAGAGTAATAAACAAGTAATGCTTCGTTAGGAGAGCATGTTGGAGGATATATGTCAAAATAATCAACTAAATTAAAAGGATATACCCACAATAATTCGTCAGTGTAGTTTATTTTATTGTCCTTTGTTGTGTATATTAAAACACCCAAGAAATCATCTCCGTCTCCATAGAGGCGAAGATCTTCTTTGCTTGTTGGAAAATAATCTCCTGCAAATGCTAATAT
>JAADDS010000070.1 GCA_013153845.1 Methanococci archaeon
AATAGAGAGTATGACGTAAAACCAAAAGTGAAATTTAGCGATGATGAAATAGGAAAAATATATAGAAATATAGAAAAAGTCCTTCAAAACTTAAAGGAAGATATGGAAATGCAAATAAAAGAAAAAGAGAAAATTAAAAAGATATTTGAGACGATAACTGATGTTATGAGGCAAGTGGCTAATGGAAATCTATCAGTAAGATTAAAAGAGGAAAACGGAGAGGAAGTTGAGATCTACAAACTTATAAACAATGCACTTGATAACTTAGCAAACATGATCAGAGAGTTAAAAGAAAAAGTGGCAGAGGTTAATAAAGAAATCCACAATGTTGAAGAAGAGCTAAATAGAGCAAGAGAGATCTCTGATCAAGTTGCAGACGCTACAAATCAAGTAGCTACCGCCGCGACTGATCAATCAACAAAACTACAAGATATTACACAAGAATTAGAAGAAGTTACAACAATTGCAAAAGGTGTTTATGATTCAGCAATAGGAGGAGTTGAAGCAATAACAAACGTTGAAGAAAGCTCGCAAGTAGGATTAGAGAAAGTAGAGCATGCAATTGAGACAATGCAAAGAATAGCAAACGTTATTGATGAATTAGGAAAAGCAATTCAAGAACTTGGAGAAGAAAGTAAGAAAATCAACGAAATAACTGTCTTGATTAAGGATATTGCTGAGCAAACAGGACTTTTAGCTTTAAATGCTTCTATTGAAGCGGCAAGAGCTGGAGAGGCAGGAAGGGGCTTTGCTGTTGTTGCAAGTGAGATCAAGAGTTTAGCCGAAGAGATAGGAAAATCGGTTGAAGATATAAATAGAACAGTTGAAGAAATAAGAACTGCCATTGAAAAGACCATTGATTTAGGATTAACTGGGAAAAACGAAGTTGATAGAGGAGTTATTGCAATAGATGAAGTTAACAATGCATTTCTAAAAATAAAGGAGGCAGTAGATAGAACCAAGGAGGTTATAGATAACATTAAAAACGCTGCAAAAACCTCAGTAGAGAATGTAGAAAAGTCATTAAGAGATGTTCAAGATATTGCTTCAATCTCTGAAGAGTTTGCTGCAACTGCTGAAGAGTTAACCGCCTCAACAGAAGAACTCAATAGTGCAATTTCAGCATTTAGAGATATAATTCTCGACTTAGAAGAAACTGCCAAAATTGCTTCAGAGTTGTCAAGACGATTCAAAGTTGACAAGATCTGTAAAGTAATAAACAACAAAACATAACCAAGAAGGCAAGACCGAAAGTATGATAAATATGCTTTAAACATATATAATAAGCAGAGGGGCTAAACAGTAATATAACAATAATAATGCCCTTAAAATATAAAAATTTTAAAATATTCGAAATCTTTCCAATCTATTGTAGGGGGGAGGACATTATGGCAAGAAAACCGAAAGAAGTTGCAGTATTTAATGGAAAAGGAATCTTATTAAACCAGTATACTATGAAAAATCCTGTCCTAAAATGGGAAAAATTAGATATTATACTATATGAAGATAAAATAAATTTTATCTTTCCTAATAAAAAAGTAGAAGTAGAGCTCCAACATGTTGAAGATGTAGGGGCCGAACTTCCAAGAAGAGCAATAGAGGTTGCAAAATCGTCATTGGAGGATATAACTTATCATTCATCTATAACATTCAGACCTCCAGAATCAGACAAAACAATGGTTGGATTTGCCCCTGAAACATCCATATATGGGAGAAAACCGATAGAAAACTTTCTTAGAAAAGTATTTTACGTTCTTTTAAATAAAAAAGAGATAAAAATCCAATATGGAGCAATAAAAGGAGGTAGTATTGATCCAAATGTTAAGTGGGAGGATGGGTATTTAATATTCGTTCAGAGAAAAAGTGCCCTTTCAAGTGGGGAGATCTTGGCAGTAGCAGTTTTAGAAAATGGAAAACCGAAAATATATAACTTATTTTCCAATATAGAATCAATACGATTAAAAACCAAGTTAATAAATGAAAATGAAGAAGCAGAAGTTTTGGAAATAAAACAGATAAAATCAAACGAGACAATAACATCCTACCTCTACATTGAAAAAAGAGAACGACTCTTTGTTTTAAGATACATAGCCACACTTACAAAATATAAAAACACCGTAAAAGACCTACTTCCAAAATCGGAAGATGAACTAACCTCAGAATTCGCAGCAGAAAGTTGGTCTGGAGAAAAAATAAAAAGCGAGGTAGAAAAATTAAGTCCCGAAGAGCAAGAAATACTGATGGCATTGTATACAGGAATATCCCCTTTAGAGTTGCCAAATATGTTAAATATGGACGTTGATGAAGTTGAAAGAATCCTTGATGAGTTAATAGATAAAGGGTTATTAAATTTAGTTAGAATCAGAAAAGAGGTTGAACTGTCTGAAAAAGGTAGAGCAGTTACTAACTATATCGTAACTAATTTCTAACTTCTCTAATCTCTTTAAAATTTTTAATACCGTCTTTAAATCTATATTTCAATAATATTTGAATATTTGTTGACGATAAAAGAAAAAGCAAAAATAATATATACCAAAAAAATCATTAAAAAGTAAAATTAGCGTTAGTAAAATTGAGGTGGTAGGAAATGGCAAATATTGTAAAAACGCTGGTAGTGGATGACTCTGCATTTATGAGAAACATTTTGAAGAAAATATTAACTCCAACTGGAAAGTTCGTTGTAGTAGGGGAGGCATCAAACGGGAAAGAGGCGATCGAAAAAGCGAAAGAATTACAGCCAGATTTAATAACTATGGACATTGTAATGCCAGAAATGGATGGGATCACTGCAACAAGAGAAATAAAAAAGATACTACCAAACGTTAAGATAGTTATGTGCACATCAATAGATCAGGAGAAAAAGGTTATTGAAGCAATAGAAGCAGGAGCTGATGGATATATTGTAAAACCATTCCAAGCACCCAAAGTTCTTGAAGAGTTGAATAAACTATTCCCTGATTAAATAATCTTCTATTTATTTCTATTTATAAAACTTATAAATAAAGATTGAAATTATAGTCCGAATAAAAATTGATATATTGGCTTAGATTTGAAGATTTGAAATAATTGTAGAATATATAAAAAATTATTAAGATAACGTGGGGGTTTATTAATTAACATTTAGGAATGGCAATATACGAATAGAGACATATAACGAGGAATTATTGAACATTAAAATCAGATCAATGCGTGAGAACTATGAAATACGGATGTGTAGAAATATCTCCGAAATCTTGGGAGGTTATTGTAAAAAACATTATCGAAACAACATTGGAGGATAACATGCAATCTGATAAAGTTATAGGACATTTTGACTTGGAGGGGTTAAGTAAAATAGAAAACGTGGGGAAATATGCATCTGAAAAGGCAATGAAATTTATCTCAGATATGACTGGATATTCTGCAGAGTTAAAGGTCTTTAATATTAGATTAATTACTCCAAAAGAAATAAAAGATGAATATGGGGAGGATAAAAAAGTATTCACAAAAATTGACTTTACTGGAGATATTAATGGAACGGGTGTTTTAATATTCTCTGAAGATTCAGCAGTAAAGTTGTCAAAGGCCATGCTTTCAGGTATGGGAATGGAATCAGACACCGATGAAATGGATGATATGAAGATCTCTGCTATTAATGAAATTTGCAATATACTAATATCTGCATATGTAGATTCATTTGCTAATTTTATGAATACATCATTAACGATGTCCCCACCTACATTCATTGTAGGATCTGGAAAAGAGCTATTAGAGAAGATCTTTAATGAAAATAAGATAGATGATGACGATATAATTATGGCATTCAGATCTACTCTACATATATGTGAAGTAGGAACTGGCTTTGATGTATTAATCGTCCTACCGCACGAATCAGTAAAAATACTGTTCGATGCAATAAGCAAGGGGGAGGTTCAGGACAAACTAAGTGTAAAATATGAAAATTAATAGTAAATATCCACAATAAAGATATGAGTGTAATAATTTGCTAAAATTTTACAATTTAACTTTTATCTTAAATGAAAAGTTGTTAATGTGATAAATATGAGCTTAATAAAGCCAATAAATAAATTAATTGAACTTGGAAAAGAAGCTGCCGAAAATATGGCAAGATCTTTTATGGAACTAACCGGGGAAAATGTAGAAGTTTATTTTTTAGGTTTAAGGTTTGCTCTTGTTGAATTTATCCCAGAACAGTTCGGAGATGAACCATACAAAGCCGTTAGAATTGATTTTAATGGAGTTTTAAGTGGAAAAAGTTTAATATTGCTTCCAGAAAAGGATTCTGTAAAATTAGAAAAGCTTATGCTACTCGATATACTTTGGGACAGCATGGTTAGTAAATCAGAACTCCCCGACTATGACGAGATGGAAAGTGCATTAATAGGAGAAGTTGGCAATATCGTAATCTCTGCTTTCTTAAATGTTTTTGCCAACGAACTAAATGGAGTTATTGATATAACACCCCCAACATTTATAAAAGAACTTGGTTTTACAATTGTGGAGTCCCTTATTACAGAAATTGCTGAAAAAACAGATATTGTTATGCTATTTGATACAAAAGTTGAGATCGTTGGAAGATTTCCAATAAAATGTTATCTAATAATAGTAATTGATCCTGACTCAATAAAGAAACTTGATCAAATCGTTTAAGTTGGATAATTTTTTTATCATATTATTTTTATTTTTTACGATTCTTAATCTCCTAATCGTCTCCATTATGATTTAATTATGATCTTATATTTATAAATTCATAAGTAGATGATGTCAACCTAAAACGTTATACTCAAATATATGGATAAATCAACATCATTTAACCATTTTTTAATATTGACGATTAGAAAAAATAAAAAAGATATAACAATAAACACAAAAACATGAAAAAAATAACAATTATAAAAAATAGTGGGCCCAGCCGGATTCGAACCGGCGACCTTCGCCTTGTAAGGGCGACGTCATAGCCAGCTAGACCATGGGCCCTCAGCA
>JAADDS010000009.1 GCA_013153845.1 Methanococci archaeon
GAGCAAAGCTCCTATCAGATGAAATCCCACGGATTTCATTACTCGCCCATGGGCGATTACTATACCTCAGAGTGGGGCTTCACTACGTTCAGCTCCACTGTAATCTAAGAGGCATTTACTTCCGTTAGGAAGTAAATGCATCCCGGGGTATACCAATAGGGCGGAGCCCTATGGAGGGACATTGTTAAGTCGAGATTTGGGGAAATATTGGATTATGCATTGAAATAAAGTTAAAAATATATCATCTATAAAAATTTTTGGTGATAACAATGGAAAAACCATGGGTTGAGAAGTATAGGCCAAAAACATTGGATGATATTGTTGGACAGGATGAAATAGTAAAGAGGTTAAAAAAATACGTTGAAAAAAAGAGCATGCCGCATTTGTTATTTAGCGGACCTCCTGGAGTTGGAAAGTGCTTAACAGGAGATACAAAGGTTATTGTGAATGGAAAAATTAGAGAAATTGAAGAAGTTGTTGAAGAAATTAGCAACGGAAACTTTGGGGCAACTTTAACCAACAACTTAAAAGTTTTAGGAATTGATGAAGATGGAAAAATCAGAGAGTTTGATGTGCAGTATGTTTATAAAGATAAAACCAACACTTTGATAAAAATAAAAACCAAAATGGGTAGAGAGTTAAAGGTAACTACCTATCATCCTTTATTAATAAACCACAAAAATGGAGAAATAAAATGGGAGAAAGCAGAGAATTTAAAGGTTGGAGATAAATTAGCAGTTCCATGTAATATTATTTATAAAAAAGATAGCTTTGTCTTTAAAGATGAAAAATTAAAAGGAAAAGGTTTAATTATAAATGAAAATATATTAAACTATTTATCAGAAAAATTAAATTTAGATGTTGATT
Organism: Methanococci archaeon; assembly: GCA_013153845.1. Classification (GTDB taxonomy): domain Archaea; phylum AGJL01; class Methanococci; order Methanococcales; family Methanocaldococcaceae; genus Methanocaldococcus. The sequence goes on from JAADDS010000009.1 coordinate 868, forward strand.
TAGGTAGAGATGTTTTAAAAGAAATTCTCTACAAATTAGAGTCAATAGATGGCAATATAGATGATAAGTTAAGGGGTGCAATATTATATCTTATATTCTTACATGAAAATCAACTATATTGGGATGAAATTGTTGAAATTGAACAATTAAATGGTGAATTCACAATCTATGACTTACATGTTCCAAAATATCACAACTTCATTGGTGGGAACTTACCAACTATACTGCATAATACAACCGCTGCTTTATGTTTAGCAAGGGACTTATTTGGAGAAAACTGGAGAGATAACTTCTTAGAACTAAATGCCTCTGTTTCAAAAGATACTCCAATATTGGTTAAAATAGATGGAAAGATAAAGAGAACAACCTTTGAAGAACTTGACAAGATATACTTTGAGACAGATGATGAAAATGAGATGTATAAAAAAGTTGATAACTTAGAGGTTTTAACTGCAGATGAAAACTTCAAGGTTAGATGGAGGAAGGTTTCTACAATAATTAGGCATAAGGTTGATAAAATCTTGAGAATTAAGTTTGAGGGGGGATATATAGAGCTAACTGGAAATCATTCAATTATGATGCTTGATGAAGAGGGTTTAGTGGCAAAGAAGGCAGGTGATATAAAGGTTGGGGATTGTTTCTTAAGCTTTGTAGCCAATATTGAGGGAGAGAAAGATAAATTGGATTTAAAGGAGTTTGAACCAAAAGATATAACCTCAAGGGTTAAGGTAATTAATGATTTTGAAGTTGATGAAGATACTGCATGGATGCTTGGTCTTTATACTGCTGAGGGAGCTGTAGGATTTAAAGGAGAGACATCTGGACAAATTATTTATACATTAGGTAGCCATGAGCATGAGTTAATTAATAAATTAAATGATATTGTTGATAAAAAAGGATTTAGCAAATATGAAAACTTCACTGGCTCTGGATTTGATAGAAACAGGTTATCTGCAAAGCAGATTAGAATATTAAATACCCAACTTGCAAGATTTGTTGAGAAGAATTTCTATGATGGTAATGGAAGAAGAGCAAGAAATAAAAGAATTCCAAATATTATATTTGAGTTAAAAGAAAATCTAAGGGTTGAATTCTTAAAAGGATTGGCTGATGGAGATGGTAGTGGAAATTGGGGAGAAGTTGTTAGAATATCATCCAAATCGGATGATTTATTGATTGATACTGTATGGCTTGCAAGAATATCTGGCATTGAAAGCTCAATATTTGAAAATGAAGCAAGATTGATTTGGAAAGGAGGAATGAAGTGGAAGAAAAGCAACCTATTGCCAGCTGAGCCAATAATCAAAATGATTAAAAAGTTAGAGAATAAGATAAATGGAAACTGGAGATATATATTAAGACATCAGCTCTATGAAGGTAAAAAGAGAGTTTCAAAAGATAAAATTAAGCAAATTTTAGAAATGGTTGATATTAATAAGTTATCAGATGAAGAGAGAAAAGTTTATGACTTATTGAAAAAGTTATCTGAAACAGAGTTGCATGCATTGGTTGTTAAAGAGATTGAAGTTATTAATTACAACGACTTTGTTTATGATGTATCAGTTCCAAATAATGAGATGTTCTTTGCTGGAAACGTGCCAATATTGTTGCATAATTCAGATGAAAGAGGGATAGACGTAATTAGAACAAAAGTTAAGGACTTTGCAAGAACAAAGCCAATCGGGGATGTTCCCTTTAAGATTATATTCTTAGATGAGAGTGATGCATTAACAGCAGATGCACAAAACGCTTTAAGAAGAACTATGGAGAAATATTCAGATGTTTGTAGATTTATTTTGAGTTGTTTAACTGGAGATGCAAAAATAACTCTTCCAGATGAGAGGGAGATAAAGATAGAGGACTTTATAAAAATGTTTGAAGAAAGAAAGCTTAAACATGTTTTAAATAGGAATGGAGAGGATTTAGTTTTAGCAGGAGTTAAATTTAACTCAAAGATTGTTAATCATAAGGTTTATAGATTAGTTTTAGAAAGTGGCAGGGAAATAAAAGCAACAGGAGACCACAAGTTTTTAACAAGAGATGGATGGAAGGAAGTTTATGAGCTAAAAGAGGATGATGAAGTATTGGTTTATCCAGCATTGGAAGGAGTTGGGTTTGAAGTTGATGAAAGAAGAATAATTGATATAAATGAGTTCTACGAATTTTTAACAAACTATGAGATTAAACTTGGATATAAACCATTAGGTAAAGCAAAAAGCTATAAAGAATTAATAACAAGAGATAAAGAGAAAATATTAAACAGAATTTTAGAGCTATCAGATAAATACAACAAATCAGAGATTAAAAGGGAGATTGAAGAGGACTTTGGAATAAAAATATCACTAACCACTATAAAAAACCTCCTTAATGGAAAAATTGATGGATTTGCTTTAAAATACGTTAGGAAAATTAAGGAACTTGGATGGGATGAGATAACTTATGATGATGAAAAAGCAGGAATCTTTGCAAGGTTGCTGGGCTTTATAATTGGAGACGGGCATTTATCAAAATCAAAAGAAGGAAGAATATTGATAACTGCTACAATAAATGAACTTGAAGGAATTAAGAAAGATTTAGAAAAATTGGGTATAAAAGCATCAAATATAATTGAAAAAGATATTAAGCATAACTTGGATGGTAGAGAAATTAAAGGCAAAACATCATTTATCTACATTGACAACAGGGCATTTTATTTATTGCTAAACTTCTGGGGAGTTGAGATTGGAAATAAAACCATAAACGGTTATAACATTCCAAAATGGATAAAATATGGAAATAAATTTGTTAAGAGGGAGTTTTTAAGGGGATTGTTTGGAGCTGATGGAACTAAACCGTATATCAAAAAATACAACATAAATGGAATTAAATTGGGTATAAGGGTTGAAAACATAAGTAAAGATAAGACATTAGAGTTCTTTGAGGAAGTTAAAAAGATGTTAGAAGAGTTTGAAGTCGAATCAGATATTAGAGTCAGTAAAATTGATAACAAAAACTTAATTGAGTTGATAGTTAAAGCAAATAATAAAAACTATCTAAAATACTTATCAAGAATATCCTATGCCTATGAAAAAGACAACTTTGCAAGGTTAGTTGGAGAGTATCTAAGAATCAAGGAGGCATACAAGGACATAATCCTAAAAGAGATTGCTGAAAATGCATTGAAAGAAGCAGATGGTGAAAAATCTCTAAGAGAATTGGCAAGGAAATATAACGTTCCAGTTGATTTTATAATAAATCAACTTAAAGGAAAAGATATTGGCTTACCAAGAAACTTTATGACCTTTGAAGAGTTCTTAAAAGAAAAGGTTGTTGATGGAAAGTATGTTTCAGAAAGAATCATTAAGAAAGAGTGTATTGGTTATAGAGATGTCTATGATATAACCTGCCATAAAGACCCTTCATTTATAGCAAATGGATTTGTGTCTCATAACTGCAACTATCCAAGCAAAATTATTCCTCCAATTCAATCAAGATGTGCAATATTTAGGTTTTCTCCATTAAAGAAAGAGGATATAGCCAAAAAATTAAAAGAGATTGCTGAGAAAGAAGGATTAAATTTAACTGAGAGTGGTTTAGATGCAATAATCTATGTCTCTGAAGGAGATATGAGAAAGGCAATAAATGTTTTGCAGACAGCAGCAGCTTTGAGTGATGTTATAGATGATGAGATTGTTTATAAGGTCTCATCAAGGGCAAGACCTGAGGAAGTTAAAAAGATGATGCAATTGGCTTTAGATGGGAAGTTTATTGAAGCGAGGGATTTATTGTATAAGCTTATGGTTGAGTGGGGAATGAGTGGGGAAGATATATTAAACCAGATGTTTAGAGAGATAAATAATTTAGATATTGATGAGAGGAAGAAGGTTGAGTTGGCAGAGGCAATTGGAGAGACCGACTTTAGAATAGTTGAGGGAGCTAATGAACGAATTCAGTTAAGTGCTTTATTGGCAAAAATGGCGTTAATGGGAAGATAATTGTTAGGATTAATAATTTACACCTCCGAGCGTAGCGAGGCAATACATGCATAGGAGCAAAGCTCCTATCAGATGAAATCCCACGGATTTCATTACTCGCCCATGGGCGATTACTATACCTCA
>JAADDS010000073.1 GCA_013153845.1 Methanococci archaeon
AGGTCTGATTTTAACAAGTGGCATTTTTCAAACATAATCAATATTTATTCTCTTCATATATATGCTTTTCTATCAATAATTTTTCTACCCCTAAATAACCCCTTTTCTTTATAAACCCTATAACAAAACAATCCAAACTTTTATTTAAAAAATAATAACTAACAATTAATAAAAATAAAAAATATAATTAACAAATCGTGGATTTCTAAAAACAACCATAAACAATTAAAAACTATAAAAAAACTCCATAATTAGATACATCTAAATATATAAAATAATAAAATAAGCCACCCCTTCGAAACCCACTAAAAACAAATAAAAAACAAAAATTAAGACAAAAAACTCAAAAATCAGAAAAACAAAAACAAACAACGAGATAAAAATATATCCATCAGATATATATTTGTGGTTAGATTTTATTTTAAGGTAAGGAGTTTTGTTGGTGGCGGGGATGCATTGTAATGTAAATTTAAAATATGGAGTTATAATGAAAAAAGATTGTTATACTGTTAGAATATCTTTAAAGCCGGGATTCATGAATGCTGATCAATTAAGGGCAATTGCAGACATTATTGAAAAATACGGAGATGGTAAAGCACACATTACAACTCGGCAAGGAATTGAGTTTGACATATCTCCTGAAAAATTTAAAGATGTTGATGAAATGTTAAAAAAAGCAGGTTTAAATATTGGATCAACAGGAAATAGGGTTAGACAAGTTGTTTCGTGTATTGGTTTGCGGTGTTATAATGCTATTGGGGACTCCGTCTCGTTAGCAAGAAAAATACATGAGGAATTTGAAGGAATCTGGGTTCCAAAAAAAGTAAAAATAAATGTAAGCGGATGTCCAAACGCTTGCACTTATCATAAATTTTGTGATATAGGGGTGTGTTATCGATACAAAATACGCATAGATAAAAATTTATGCAACAACTGTGGTAAATGCAAAGATTTTTGCGACGTGAATGCAATAGATTGGGAAAATAAAGTCATAAAAGAAATTTGCACAGGAGAGGGAAGATGCACAGCTCTTTGCAATTCTTTTAAGGCAGAGAGAGTAATAAGCATATTTGTAGGTGGAAAAGGAGGAAGAATTTGGAAAGAAGGCAAAGAACTGATAAGTTTAAAAAAAGAAGAGGATGTTTTATTGGTTATTGATGAGATATTATTAAGTTATTCAAAATTTGGCCATGGAAGAATTGCTGATTTTGTTGATTCAGCAGGCATAGAAAATCTTAGACAAAATATCATAAAAAAATTAAAAAATTAAAATAAACGAGATGATAATATGAAAAGTGAAAATTATAAAGATATTTTAAAAAAAATCAGGGAATCCCATTTAAAAAGAAGAAAAATAAAAGATAAAAACAGGCCAATTGCAGTATGGATGCAGGATGATATTTATAGAGATTTTAAAATAGGGAAATCTTTAACAATTATTTTAAGAACCGAAGGATGTTATTATGCGAAAGAAGGGGGCTGTTTAATGTGTTCTTATTTAATGGATTCCTCTCCAGAAAAATTAACCGCAGAAAATATAATAAATCAATTTAACTATGCAATTGAAAAGTATAAGGATGATTTAAAAAATTTAAGAGATTTTAGTGTTAAAATATTCACATCTGGAAGTTTCTTAGATGATAGAGAAGTGCCAAAGGAAGCAAGAATCTATATTTACAAAGAATTAAGCAGTTTTGATAATTTAAAAGAATTGGCTATTGAATCAAGGCCAGAATTTATTACCGAAAATCGATTAAGCGAGATAAGGAATTATTTATCCACTAACGTTGAAATTGGAGTAGGCATTGAGAGTTTTAATGATGAAGTTAGAGAAAAAGCAATTAACAAAGGAATAACTACTGAAGAGATTATTAAAGCAGTTGAATTATCAAAAAATTATGATATTGGAATAAAGGCATATTTGTTAATAAAACCACTTTTTATAAGCGAAAAAGAGGCAATTCTTGATTCCATACGCTCTGCAATTAGTTGTATAGAAATAGGATGTTCGAGAGTTTCGTTCTGTCCCGCAACAGTCCATAAGGGTAGTATTATGGAATACTTCTTCAATAAAAACCAATATAGACCTCCTTTTTTATGGAGCATTTTAGAAATTTTAAAAGAAGTTAAAAAAACGTGCCCTAATTCGTTAATTATGTGTGATACTGCAGGAGTTGGGAGTGAAAGAGGAGCCCACAATTTAAAAAACTGCAAATGTAATAAGATAATAAAAAATAAATTAGAGACATTTACTTTAACGCAGGATATTAAAATATTGGACTATGAATGCAAATGTAAAGAGACCTGGAAGAGTTATTTAGAGGTTGAAAATAGAAATATAGTTCCGTTAGGGGATGAAACAAAGCTCATGAAATCGTTAGATTATTATTAATAAATATGTTCATTAATAAATATAACTGTGATAAAAGTTTAGAACTATTAATCAATTACAAACCATACTAAAAATGATTAAAATTAAAAGAGTTAAAAAATAATAAAATAAAAATCTAATTAAGAAAGATTATTCAGGAATTTGCCCTCCAGGAACCATCACACTTAACTTTACTTGCTTTACGCCTTTTTGTGCAGTTAATTTATCTGTCAACTCCCTGATCCTTTTAGCATCTCCTCTAACAAGTATTGTCTCTAAACAGTGATCATGATCCAAGTGTAAGTGTAGGGTAGCAACAATAATATCCGTATAATTATGCTGAATTTCAGTGATCTTTTCCATAACATCTGAAGCGTGATGATTGTATATTACACTTATACTCCCTGCTCTTTCTCCCTCTAAACTATGGATCCATTTGTGTTTTATGATGTAATCTCTAATTGCATCCCTTATTGCTTCACTTCTACTTGCATAACCCCTTTCAGCAATTATCTCATCAAACTCTTTCAAGAGTTTTGAAGGTAGAGATATACTTATCCTATCCATATCTGTCATTATCCCCCTCACTCAATTTTTGCACGTTTTATTATTACTATGTAATAACTAATATATAATATTAACTATAATAATAATACTAAGTGTGCTGAGAGGTGGTCATTTATGACCTTAATAATCTGTTATTATGGAAAGAACGGAGCAGTCATTGGAGGAGATAGAAGACAGATATTTTTTAGAGGGAATGAAGAAAAAAGAAAGTTGTTGGAGGAGAAATTATACAGTGGAGAGATAAAGACAGAAGAAGAACTTTATAAATTGGCAGAAGAGCTGGGAGTTAAAGTAATAATAGAAGATGATAGAGAGAAAGTTAGAAAAGTATCTGATGCAGTAGTTTGTGGAGAAGTTAGAAGTTTGGGGGTTGATGCTAAAAGAAGAAGGGTCTATGCAACCAAAGGGAAATGTGCCATAATAGATATTTTAAATGACACAATTACAAAAGAAATGATAAAAGAAGGATTTGGATTAGTGATATTTGGAAACAAGTTTTTAAAAAATAGGGCTGAAGAGGAGTTGAGAAGTAAGGCAAAATTATTCCCAATGATGCCTATTCAACAGATTGAAAGTGAGATAAGAGAGATCTTTGAAAAGTTAAAATGGCATCCAACAGTAAGTAAAGAGTATGACATATACAGTGTGAATAAATATGAAAAAAACTTTGAAGAAGTTATTAAAAAGGATATTGGGGACTTATTCGAATATAGAGAAAAATTAAGACAGCAATTAATCGATTTTGGAAAAGTTATGAGTATAGTTAACAAAATTGTAAAAAATGGAGAGATCGGTGTTATAAAAGATGGAAAACTTCATCTATATGATGAATATATAGCCGTTGACAAGATAGATCCAAATCCAAATACCTTTAAAGTTATAGAAGTGAAAGGAAACTTTAAAGAGGGAGATGTAATAGTTATAGAGAATGGAGATATGAAAGTTAAAGGAACAGATGAGAGAGTAGAGACAAACTATATCATAATTTCTAAATAAAATAATATAAAGCAGAACTATTAAAATAATATATGAAAAAATAAAAAAATATAAAAATATGGTTGAAAATATGTGATTGTATATATCAACATTACATCCCACATATAATAATACAATAAACACTCCGCCAGTATACAAACTATGTATCCATCAAAATTAATATCCATCAAAATTAAAATTTATAATGTAAAATTAAAAAAATAAAAATTAATTTATAAATTTTATAAATTTTGGAAATCTCAATATAGATAGATTTATATATAATAACCTTTATAACTTAAATAATCATCAATAAAATAAAGCGTTATATATTTTAACCTAAAAGCTTATAACTTTGTGGTGCAAAGATATTATAAAAATATGTAAAAATATGTAAAGATTAAAGATTTTAGAACGGTGACATTGATGGCAATAGCTATTGCAATAGCATCCGGAAAAGGAGGAACTGGAAAGACGACAATATCTGCAAATCTCGCCGTAGCATTGGCAAAATTTGGTAAAAAAGTAGCTGTTTTAGATGCTGATATAGCAATGGCAAATTTAGAGCTTATAATGGGATTAGAAGGAAAACCTATTACATTAAATGATGTGTTAGCAGGAAAAGCCGATATAAAAGATGCCATTTACGAAGGGCCTGAAGGAGTTTTAGTCATCCCTGCTGGTGTTTCATTAGAAAAATTCAGAAGAGCAAAGCCAGAAAAACTCGAAGAGGTTTTAAAAGTAATTCACGACTTAGTTGAGATTCTAATTATCGACTGTCCTGCAGGGATAGGTAAAGAGACGCTGATTGCAATTTCATCAGCTGATGGATTGATTGTCGTTGTGAATCCTGAAATATCGTCAATATCAGACGCTTTAAAGATTATTGCAATAACAAAACGGCTCGGAACTGATATTATAGGTGCTATCGTTAACAGGGTTTCAAATGAAAGCACAGAACTTGGAGTTAAAGCAATAGAAACAATTTTAGAAGTTCCGGTTATTGGTGTTGTTCCAGAAGATCCTCACGTTAGAAAAGCAGCTGCATTTGGAACACCTCTCGTTATCATGTATCCTGACTCTCCAGCTGCTCAGGCAATCATGGAAATTGCTGCAAAATTAGTCGGAGCAAAATATGAAGCACAATTTAAGAAGAAGAAAGAGTCATTCATCTCCAAATTTATTAAAGGGTTGTTTGGGAGGAGATAAAAATGATCCTATATATAATTGTAGCAATTAGCATACTTCTAAACATAATCCTCGGGATAAAAGTAGTTCAGCTACAAAAAGAGCTGGACGAAGTTAAAAAAGCCACGCGACTAACAAAAGAGGAGGTAGAAAAACTTAACGAAAGGTTAAGAAGATTAAAAGTTGGTGGATAATATGGCCATTCGAAAAAAACTTCTCTTACTCCTAACTTTATTACTTTTTACTGCAAACTATGCTTCAAACCCGGAGATCATAGTAGTTCCAGAAAAATGTCTAATAAATAATTCAATCTATGTGATATTTCAGTGGAGAGCTCCTTATACTGTTGAAAACTTTAATGTTACAGTGTCTTCTGATGCAGTGATATTCAAAAACTCTACACTATACTACGCAGGTGTTGCAGAAGATGCCAAAATATTGCATATTTTTGAAGGGAAAGCAGTAAAGTGTGGAAACCATACAATAAATGTTCAAATGTCATATTTAGTTGATAAAGCCCACGTTAAGAAAACATACACATTAAATATAAGCATTATAAACATCCCTGAAAAGATAATAATTAAATATATTCCATTGAATATTACTCAAAACACCTCAAAAACAGAAAATACAACACTTCAATACGACAATACAACAGTAAACATAACAAACACCTCGACCTTAAATACATCAGAAAACATGAACACAACAATAAATGAAACAAACAGTAAAGAAGAGATTAACAAAAGCATGAACCTCACAAAAACCATTGAAAATTCATCCATATCGAAAATATCTCAAAATAATAGCAATATAAAAACCAATGAAACAGATAATAACGATATAATTACCTATGGAATTTTGGGGCTTATATTGGGAATCGTGTTTGGATTCGTTGTGATGTATATTATAAAATTATAACAAAAATAAAAAATTAAACGAAGATATAACATAGTTTGTGTTATGAAATTGCATATTTCCATGAATAACTCAACTAATTTTTTTATTGGTTAAATTGATTAAATCAAAATTAAAATTTCCGTTATGATTTTTAAAGAAGATTTAAATACTATTTTGAACATTAAATTTTATAATAACTCTGTTTATATGGTTTTTAGTGTTATATCAAACTTAATATTTGAATTTTATAATTGATATTAAAAGTGATTGCCTATGATCGCAGTAATTCCAGTTTTTAATGAAGAAAAAAATATTTTAAAGGTTTTAAAGGATTTAGAGGATTTAAATATTGATGCAGTAGTGGTAGATGACGGATCTAACGATAACACTGCTGAACTTATTAAAAATTTTTCAAAAAATTCCAAAATAAATATATACTTAATTAGAAATGAAAAAAACGAAGGAAAAGCAAGAGCAATAGAAAAGGGAACTAAGTTTGCCCTCTCATTAAATAGATATAAATATATCGTATACATTGATGGGGACTACCAACACAAACCAAGAGATATTCCAAAACTATTCAGAACATTAAAAGAAAAAAATGCAGATGCCGTTTTTGGAATTAGGAATTATAAACACATTCCCATTCATAGAAGATTATCCAATTTCCTTGCCTCAATACTAACATCCTTAGCAGTTCTTATTTATTCAAAAAGATTTTACTTTTTCAAAGATGTCCAGTGCGGTTTTAGAATCATAAAATCAGAATTCCTAAAAGATATAAAATTTGGGGAAGGTTATGCAGTAGAACATTTCATTGCACTACAACTGGCTAAAAAAGGAGCAAAAATTGTTGAAGAGTATATAAGCGTAGAATATCACAGAGATGCTATTTCTTACATAACCCCAAGAAAAATACTTGAAGTTGCTAAGCACGTGGTAAAGTTTATCCTTTTAGAGTAGATCAACAGTAAGCTTTAAATAGTAATTAAAGAATATAAGCAACAAGACAACCTTTATGACATATACAAAACACTGAAAAAATTTAAGGACGGGCAATCTATTTTGAAAATTTAACTTAAAAACTAAGAATAATGAAAATCATTAAATTAAAAATTTGGGTGATGATAATGGCCTCTTTAAGACCAAACAGATGCTATAGGGATGTAGATAAGCCACCATACACAAGAAAAGAGTATGTTAAAGGAGTTCCACAACCAAAAGTAGTTCACTTTATAATGGGTAATCTATCAGCAGAATTTCCAGTAAAAGTAAATTTAATTGCTAAAAAACCAATACAAATAAGACACAATGCTTTAGAAGCAGCGAGAGTTGCAGCAAACAAATATTTAACAAAAATGTGCGGAAGATTAGGATACAAGTTCCAAATTAGAACATACCCACACCAAATTTTGAGAGAGCATAAAATGGCTACCGGAGCTGGAGCAGACAGAATTTCAGATGGTATGAGATTAGCATTTGGAAAACCAATCGGAACAGCTGCGAGAGTTAAAGAAGGACAGCCAATTTTAACTGTTTGGGTAAATCCAGACAAGTTCCCGGCTGCAAAAGAAGCATTAAGAAGAGCAGCAATGAAATTGCCAGTTCCATGTAGAATAGTCATTGAGCAAGGAAAGGACTTGCTTAAATTATAAATATGCAAATAAAAATATGTTTTAATAAATACATCTACAAAATACTAAAAAACTCCCATTTACTAACTTATCTTTTAAAAATTAACTAAAATACTATCTTTATACTTTTTTCTAATCATATTCTTTTGTATTCTTTCTGTTTATCATTTTTATATGAAAATGTTTTAAAATAAAACTTATATATACTTCCCTAACCAAACAATGTATTGTTAATAGATAAACCCAACACCACTCTAAAAATCTAAAAATATCAATGGTAGAAGATAAATATGAAAATAAAATAAATGATATACGATTTAATAATCCAAATAGGAAAAATAAGTAAAAATAAAAATATTGTAATAAACCAAATATATCAAATATAAAGCAAAAATAACTCCAAAAAATCAAAGGGGATAAAATGAAATTTATTGCATGGTTAGATGAGCTTTCAAATAAAGATGTTGAGTTAGCAGGAGGAAAAGGGGCTTCATTAGGGGAGATGTGGAATGCTGGATTACCAGTTCCCCCTGCGTTTGTAGTTACCGCAGAGGCATACAGATACTTTATAAAAGAGACCGGATTAATGGATAAAATAAAAGAACTTTTAAAAGGATTAGACATAAACGACACTGATGCATTAAACGAAACTTCGAAAAAAATTAGATCACTTATAGAAGAGGCAGAGATGCCAGAGGACTTAAAATTGGCTATTATTGAAGCATACAACAAATTATGTGAGATATGTGGAGAGGAAGAGGTAACAGTGGCAGTTAGAAGCTCTGCAACCGCGGAAGATTTACCAAGTGTTTCAAAAGATGAATATGCATTGGTAAAAGTAGATGGAATTATAAAATTAATGAAAATGGATGCCATTTATGATAACTACCTAAAAGATAAAGAAATTGAAATTCCAGCAATGAAAGATGGAAAAGTTGTATGGGCAAAGATAAAGGAAATGTATAAACATACTGGATATGGAAGAATCTTAAAAATAAAAACAAGAAGTGGAAGAGAGATAGATGTATCTCCAAATCACTCAATAATCTTATTGGATGAGAAAGAACTAAAACCTTACGTTGTGCCTTATGCAAGTGATAAAGAAGCGATAATAGGAAGAAAGATTCCAATAGCCATTGGGATAAAAGCAGAGAATAATTTAGATGAGATCAACTTAAAAGATATATTCAAAGATTGGATAATTGATAATAACAAAATCAGAAAATCCAAAAACTCCAAAGGTCTTCCAGTAAAGATAAAATTAACTCCTGAAATAATGTATTTCTTTGGAGTATTTTTAGCAGAAGGAACTGTTGATGATAGAGGAAGAGCAGTTATAATATCAAACAAATCATCAAAAATAAAGTCAGAAATTAAAAAAGCAGTTGAACAGTTGGACTTAGAGTATAAAGAAAAAGACGATGGAATCTATATATATTCAGTTGATCTACTTGAACTTATGAAAAAGTTGTTTATATCTCACTACCACAAAAAAGGCAAAGGAAAAACCTGCAAAACAAAAATAATCCCTGACTTTGTATATAATTGCAGTGAAGAAAAGATAGGTTATTTGTTAGGGGGCTTATTTGACGGAGATGGATACATTAAAAATACAGTGAGCTTAACTACCGCTTCAGAAATGTTGGCTTTGGGAGTGGTTAATTTATTAAGTATGCTCGGAATACATGCATACATCTCCAAAAAAATGAATAAATATTACGTTATCTCAATTCCAATGGCATACGTTAAGTTATTTGCTGAAAAAGTAAAATTGACTGAGAAAAAGGAAAAATTAATGACTTTAATCAATGAATATGATAACAAAAAACATTATGATTTTGTAGAGGCATTTAATACAGAACTTAATGTAAAAACACCAATGAAAAAAGTTATAAGGGCATTCTGTCCAATTTGTGAATCAAAACTAAACAAAACAAGTAAATACAAAGGAAAAGAAAGATATATATGCAAAAATTGTAGAAAAACATTCTATAAGGATGAAGTTGTATTTAGAGAAGTAGAAGAGGAAGATGTGAGAGATGAATTAGGTAGATTTAAGAAAGGAATTATCCCTCATAACGCAGGTAAGTTTAGCAAGAAAATAGGTAAAAATAGATTAATTAAAAAAGCAGAAAGATACGGCATTGACTTAAAGTTAATAAATGGGGATGTTATTTGGGATGAAGTTATAGATGTAGAAGAGAGATACTATGAAGGAGATGTTTATGACTTTGTAATCCCAGAATTAGAAAACTTCTCCTGTGGATTTGGAATCATAACTCACAACTCAGCAAGTTTTGCAGGACAGCAAGACACCTACTTAAATATAAAAGGAGCTGAAAATGTTGTTAAATATGTGCAAAAGTGTTTCTCATCCTTATTTACTCCAAGAGCGATTTTCTACAGAGAACAGCAGGGCTTTGATCACTTTAAAGTTGCCTTAGCAGCAGTTGTTCAAAAATTGGTTAATGCTGAAAAGGCAGGAGTTATGTTTACAGTTAATCCTATCAGCGAAAACTACGATGAGTTAGTTATTGAAGCAGCGTGGGGATTAGGGGAAGGAGTAGTTAGCGGTTCTGTCTCTCCAGATACCTATATAGTAAATAAAAAGACATTGGAAATTATAGATAAGCATATAGCAAGAAAAGAGACGATGTTTATTAAAGATGAGAAAGGAGAAACAAAGGTTGTTGAAGTTCCAGAAGATATGAAGGAAAAACAAGTTTTATCAGATGATGAAATTAAAGAATTGGCTAAAATTGGATTAAATATAGAAAAACACTATGGAAAACCGATGGATGTTGAATGGGCTTATGAGAAAGGCAAGTTTTACATGCTCCAAGCAAGACCAATAACTACATTAAAGAAAGGTAAGAAGGAGAAGAAGGCAAAAGAAGAGGACATAGAGGCAAAGATATTATTAAAGGGTATTGGTGCCTCTCCGGGTATTGCAACAGGTGTTGTTAAAATAATCCACGACGTTAGTGAGATAGATAAGGTTAAAGAGGGGGATATATTAGTAACAGAGATGACTACGCCAGATATGGTTCCAGCGATGAAAAAGGCAGCTGCAATAGTAACAGATGAGGGTGGATTAACCTGTATAGAGGGAGATGCAAAAGTTTTAACAGATAGGGGCTTTTTAAAAATGAAAGAGGTATATGAATTAGTTAAAAATGGAGAAAAATTGAAGGTTTTAGGATTAAACGCTCAAACGTTAAAAACAGAATGGAAAGAGATAATTGATGCTCAAAAAAGAGAGGCAAAGAGATATGAAATTGGTGTTTATAGAAAGAATAAAAATACAAAAGATACAATAAAAATCACTCCAGATCATAAATTCCCAGTGTTTGTAAATGGAGAACTCAGTAAAGTGCAGTTAAAAGATATTATAGATAACAACCTTTCTGTATTAAGTATTGATTACATCCCAATGATTGAGGAGAAATATGAATGTTTAGCAGATGTCATGTATTTAGGAGGAGCAGTTCTTTCAGATGGACACATCATCAGAAGAAATGGAAAACCGATAAGAGTAAGATTTACTCAAAAAGACACTGAAGAGAAGAGGGACTTTATAGAAAAAGTTAAAGAAGATGTCAAGTTAATTGGAGGAAGTTTTATTGAGATTGGCAATAGAAACAACGTTATTGAATACCAAACAAGTAGAAAAATGCCTTCTGAAATATTGGGCTTTATTGAAGATAATATAAACACTATCCCATTATATGCTACCGAAGATGAGATAGCTGATTTAATAGCTGGATTTGTTGATGGAGATGGATGTTTAAGTGATAAAAGAAGAATTGAGATATATCAAAACTCCTCCCATATCAAAAAGATTGAGGGCTTAATTGTTGGGCTATATAGATTGGGAATCATTCCAAGATTGAGATACAAAAGATCATCAACAGTGGCAATATACTTTAACAACAACTTAGAGACAATACTACAAAGAACAAGAAGAATCAAATTAGATAAATTAAAAGAGTTCAAAAAACCAGTTGAAGATAAAAAATTAATAGATTTATCACAAATACTACCAGAACTTAGGAACTTTGATTATAATGGATATTTATACAAGACATACAAAGAAAAACTATTCATTGGAATAAATAAATTGGAGAAATATCTTAACAACATAGAGAAAGATGGCATTGAAAAAATAAAACAAAAGATCAAACTCCTGAAAGAAAGTGATATTTACTCTATCAGGATTAAAAAAGTTGGGGAAGATAATGGAGATGTCTATAACATAACAGTTAAAGCAGAAGACGAATTTAACCACAACTACATTGTTTGGACTAAGCATTACACTCCAATAGTTGTATTCAACTGCCATGCAGCAATTGTTTCAAGAGAGTTAGGAACACCTTGCGTTGTTGGAACAAAGAAAGCAACGAAGGTTTTGAAAGATGGAATGATCGTTACAGTTGATGGAGAGAAAGGAATTGTGTATGAGGGAGAGATTAAGAAAGTTGAAGAAAAAGAGAAAAAACAGGAAGTTGTTGTTCAGCAAGCTCCAATAATAACCGCTACTGAGGTTAAAGTTAATGTCAGTATGCCAGAGGTTGCAGAGAGAGCTGCTGCTACAGGAGCAGATGGAGTTGGCTTGTTGAGAGCAGAACACATGATATTAGGTTTAGGTAAGCATCCAAGAAAGATTTTAGAGGAAGAGGGAGAAGAGGCATTAATAGAGGCGTTAATGGAAGGAATTAGAAAAGTAGCTGATGCATTTTATCCAAGACCAGTAACTTATAGAACGTTAGATGCCCCAACAGATGAATTTAGGGGATTAGAAGGAGGGGAGAACGAGCCAATAGAACACAATCCAATGCTTGGTTGGAGAGGAATTAGAAGAGATCTTGATGAAGTTGATATATTAAAATGTGAGTTAAAGGCAATTAAAAGATTGAGAGAGGAGGGCTATAAGAATATAGAGATCATGATTCCTCTCGTAACTCATCCAGATGAAGTTAGAAGAGTTAAAGAGATAATGAGAGAGGTTGGTTTAGAACCATGTAAAGATATTCCATTTGGAATTATGGTTGAAACACCAGCAGCGGCTTTAATCATAGAGGACTTTATAAAAGAGGGAATAAACTTCGTTAGCTTAGGAACTAACGATTTAACTCAATATACAATAGCAATTGATAGAAATAATGAGTTGGTCTCAAAGTATTATAAAGAGGATCATCCTGCTGTATTAAAGTTGGTTGAGCATGTAATTAAAACATGCAAAAAGCATGGCATAAAAACATCAATCTGTGGGCAAGCTGGCAGTAGACCTCACATAGTTGAGAAGTTGGTAGAGTGGGGAATTGATAGTGTGTCAGCAAACATTGATGCAGTAGAAACAATAAGAAGAGTTGTGGCAAGAACTGAGCAGAAGGTTATATTAAACTTCATAAGGAAATCTCATATAAGTGAAGAATAACTTTAACTTTATTTTTTAAAATTAATTTTTTATTAGTTGTTTTGATTTTAAAATAAAAGAGAGTTCATCTATTTTTATCCTTTTATATTGGTTGATGTCTTTTAAAATTTTCTTTAATAAAAATAAATAATAAAAAATTAAAATTTAAAAGTGGAATTTGAAAGTTTTAATAATTGTTAATTATTAATTTTATATTGTCTATTTAGATTTTTGTAACAAATTCCCAGAATGATTTAACTGCACTTGGGTTTTTTGGCCTTCTGCTTTTAACAAGGTAGAGATATCTAACCACGTCCAAGTCAACAACAGGAACAATCTTTACTAATCCTGCATCTTCCGCCTTTTTAGCAGGAATTTCTGAAACAACGCTAACCCCATATCCCTCAGAGACGGCAGTTATCACTGCTGAGTGGCTACCCAATCTCATCACTACATTTAAATCCATTATTGAATAACCTTTTTCATTTAATGCCTTTATAAATGCATCTCTTGTTCCAGAACCTTCTTCCCTATCAATGTAATCCTCTTTTAATATGTCTTCAAGTTTTGCTGTTCCTTTTTCCGCAAGAGGATGATTAGGAGGAACTATTAAAACCAATCTATCCTTTCCGATAATTGTATATTCATAGTTTTTATTTTTCAGAAAACCAACTGCTGCAATGTCTGCCAAACCTTCATCCAACGCTTTAAAACACTTCTCCGAATCAGCAATTGTTATATCGAAGTCGACATTCTTGTAAGAGTTTTTATACTCTTTAATTATGGATGGAAGGATATGCTCTCCGGGTGTTGTGGATGCATATATTCTTATGGTTCCCTCTGGATTCTCATGGATTGCTCTCATTAATAATCGAGCTTCATTTAGTAGATCTAATATTTTTTCGGCTCTTTCATAAAATATCTTTCCCTCTGGAGTTAGATCAACACCCTCAGGAGTTCTTAAAAAGAGCTGAGCATCAAAATATTTTTCAAGTGCAGATATGTGGTTGCTAACAGTTCCTTGAGTTATTCCTAACCGTTTAGCAGCTTTTGAAAAGCTCTTTGTTTTGCTTGCTACAATAAATGTTTGGAAATAACTTATTTTCGGATCCATAACATCACCTCTCAATCTTTAATCCCTATTAGGATAACTAATAATTCCCATATATAAAGTTAATGTGGAATTGAAGTTAAGTTTATATACCTATTGCTTAAAAATGTTAAAAATATAATACAGAAAAAAAGAAATTTAAAAATTAAAATGGTGATTTAAATGGAAAATAACAAAATAACTGTTAGCGTAATAAAAGCAGATGTCGGTGGCTTGTGTGGACATACATTAGCTCCAGATGAATTATTAGAGGTTTGTGAGGCAGTTTTAGAGGAGGCAGTTGATGAAGTCATATTGGACTATTACGTTACAAGATGTGGAGACGATATTGACTTAATAATGACTCATAAATTAGGTTGCGATAACGAAAAAGTCCACGGTTTGGCTTGGAGAGCTTTTGAAGAGGCAACAAAAGTTGCAAAAGAGCTAAAATTATATGGGGCAGGTCAGGATCTATTATCTGATAGTTTCTCAGGAAATGTTAGAGGAATGGGGCCAGGTTGTGCAGAGATGGAGTTTGTTGAGAGAAAAAGTGAGCCAATAGTTGTATTCTGTTGTGATAAAACAGATCCTACTGCTTTTAATTATCCGCTCTATAAGATGTTTGCTGATCCATTCAACACCGCTGGTTTAGTTTTTGATCCATCAATGATCTCAGGATTTAAGTTTGAGGTTCATGATGTCGTTGGGCATAAGAAGGTATTTTTAGAGACACCAGAAGAGGTTTATATGCTCTTAGCCCTAATCGGAGATTATGAAAAGTATGCAATTAAAAGAGTTTATAGAAGAAAAGATAACGAAATAGCTGCTGTTGTTAGCACAGAAAAATTAAACTACATAGCTGGAGAGTATGTTGGTAAAGATGATCCTGTGGCAATAGTTAGGGCTCAAAGTGGATTCCCAGCTGTTGGGGAGGTTTTAGAGCCATTTGCTAACCCACACTTTGTTCCCGGATGGATGAGAGGTAGCCACTGGGGGCCATTAATGCCAGTTGGAGAAGAGGATGCAACACCTACGAGATTCGATGGGCCAGCAAGAATTATTGCTCTCGGTTTCCAAGTTTGTGATGGAATGTTAATCGGCCCTAATGATTTGTTTGCAGATAAGGGCTTTGATAAGGCAAGAGAGAAGGCATTAGAGATGGCAGATATAATGAGAAGAATGGGTCCATTCCAACCACACAGATTGCCTGCAACAATGATGGAGTATACAACAGTTCCAAAGGTGTTAAAGGCATTAGAAGATAGATTCATCCCATTAGAAGGGTTAGAGTTGATTGAAGAAGGAGGAATCACAAGAAAAGATAGGGGAGATGTTGAATAAAATTAAATAAAATAATAAATAATTTAAATAAAATTTAACTCCAAATCTTAATTTTTTATTTTTATTTATTACTATTAATTTTTAATTTTTAAAATTTTTATTTTAAAAAGATTTTAAGATATTTTTTGCAAAATCCTTCGCTTTTTTAATGTCATTTTCGTTTGGGTGATTTTTATTCAAACCTCCGAACAATTTAAAAATACTGTATGTATGATAACCCCTACAAGAAAAGTCCCCAATAATTTCAAATCCTTTATTTTTAAGTTTATTTTTAAGTTCTTTATGAAATAGAGGTTTTAAAAAAGGAAAACCCGCAGTGGAAAAGATGAATGCCTTTTTGTTTGTTTTACCGATTTTATCAATAAATTTAAATATGGATTTATGATGTTTCCCAAAATAAATTCCAGACCCAAAGCCAATAACATCATAATTTTTAATTATATCGGGGTTTACTTTATCAACGTCATAAATATCTGCATTTAACTCTTTTGCTATTGCCTTAGCTATCTTTTCAGTATTTTTATGATGAATGGATTTATAAAGGACTAAATACTCCATAAAAATCCCCATGAGTTTTTTTACAAGTTTGATTTTTATCTTTTAATTCTTTCAATTATATTTTATTTAATTTTTATTAATAGTTATTCTGTAATAACTTAAAATGCATTTTTAGAAGATGCAACTAAATCATCATCTTATATTTAAATGAGTACAATAAAAAACTACTTTAAAATTAAAGTACTTGGGATGGTAGTAATCCACCCTAATATATGCCCAATAATAATAAAATTCCCTAAAGAATCTACTACTATTAAAAGAAAAATACTAAAAATAAAACTACTTAGAGAAATGGGGGTTAATTTGGTATAAATAAGGAAGGGTATAAAATAAGGAAAATAGAGAAGTTTATTTTAAAATATTTTTTCTAAACTCCATATAAATATTTTGAATAATTTTAATACTACAAAATTTCATTTAGATTAATTATGGTTCTAATAATATTATCCCTTACATATCTGTATCGTTATTTTAACTTTTTCTTTCTTAAAAAAACTTTATAAATCAGATAAAAAAGAGGTTTTAATCTTATATGGTAGGAGAAGAGTTGGAAAGACAGAACTTATAAAGCAATTTATAAAAAATATCAACTCAGAGGATGTTATCTACTTTTTATCAGATAGAAGTGGATTAAAAGCTAACGCAGAGAGATTCTATGAAAAAGTTGCTAAAAAATTCAATTTACCATACGTTAAAGTGGAAGATTTTAGAGATGCATTTAAACTCTTAAAAATACTCCCAAACAATAGAATAGTTGTGGTTATTGATGAATTCTCCTATTTATTGGAGGATAAGAATACTCCAGTAGTTTTCCAACATATAATTGATGAGATTTTGGATGATATGTTTTTTATAATCCTCTGTGGTTCTCTCGTTGGATTGATGGAGAGCTTGATGAGTTATAAAAATCCATTGTATGGGAGGAGAACTGCACAGCTAAAATTATCTCCTTTAAAATTTTTGCATGTTAGGGAGTATTTTAAAAATGTAAATATTGAGACTGTTGTTAAAATCTACTCTGTAACAGGAGGCATTCCAATGTATTTTAAACTTTTTAAAGGAGAAGATTTTGAGAGGGAGTTAAATGATGTTGTTTTCTCAAAAACATCTATTTTGTATGAAGAACCAGAGTTTATTTTGAGGGAGGAGGTTGGAGATGTTCATAGGTATTATTTAATCCTTGAAGCACTTGCTAAGGGTTATAATAGGGTTAGTGAGATTTCGAGTGTTACTGGCATTGAGGCAAAGGATTTACCAAAGTATTTGAGGGTTTTGATGAGTTTGGATTTGGTTGAGAGGGAAATTCCTATAACTGAGAGTTTAAAGAGCAAAAAGGGGAGATATAAGATAAAGGATAATTTCTTTAGGTTTTGGTTTAGGTTTGTGTATCCAAATAAGAGTGAGATTGAAATTGGAATGTTTGAAATGGATTATTTATTGTTTAATAAGTATGTTGGGGAAGTTTTTGAAGATATTGTTAAAGAGTTTTTAATTGAATTGAATAAAAATGATAAACTGCCATTTAAGTTTTCAAAGATTGGTAGATGGTGGCATAAGGGGGAAGAGATTGATTTAATTGCTTTAAATGATAATGAGAGGAAGGCATTATTTGTTGAGGTTAAATGGAAGGATTTGAGTGTCAGAGAAGTTTATGGAATTTTTAAGGATTTAGAGAGAAAGGCAGAATTAACTGGATTGAGAGATTATGGTAAATACTATTGTGTGTTTGCTAAGAAGATTAGAGGGGAGGTTGAATTGGAAGATAATTATTTGGTGTTTGATTTAAGAGATAAGAGATTTGGATTACACAAATTTTTATAATTTGTAGTAATATTCACTTATTGAATAATTCAGTAAGTGAATATATAAAATGAGGTTTATAAGTGAGGAAGGTAGAGCTAAAAATCTGCTCTAACATCCAGTTCTAAATTTTTGATTTAGTTTTTTATAAATCTTAATATTGAATATCTTAGATTTTTTATATTTCTGAAGATGAAGTTATTTTTAGAAAGTGCAATGGAAAGATAATGTTAATGCAAAAAAGGTTTTGAGTAAATTAGAGGAAAAGGTTGATAGATTAAATATTAAATCAAAAAAATATTTCTTATGTTTTATTTGCAAAGAGTTTTAAGGACAAAGTTGATGAGTTTGGGGAGTTAGGGTTTTATTGCTTTGATTTAAAAGATATAGAGTTGAAAATATAATATATTCTTCGGCTAATCCTCCTCACAGACGAATATCTTAATTCCAAATTAAAATCTTTTTTCATCTTCAATTATTTCCTATTTTCAAAAGTATTTAGGATTTTTATAATTACAATGGCTATTAGCACTTTCACAAATGAAATAATTAGTGAATAAAATATTTCTCCATAATATATTGCTTGTATAATAAACATCCATCCAAAAACATACAGAGCAGATTTCATATCATCTTCAAATATTTCACTGAGTATCCAAATAATTAGGGTATATAAGAGCGTATCTGTTATAAACATTACAATATAAACATAAGATGGTAAAGTTCCAGATAATCCAACTATATACATTTCATGTGGTCTGAGGATGATGTAAAGAGTTATATATTCGACAATCCCGCAAATAATAGTGTAGAAGAATAATGAACCAACAACATAAATAAATTCAACCACTCCTCCTAAGTAATTATTCTTTTTTAACCATTCTCCCACTCCCATTATCACTGCTATTCCAATAGCAAGTAATGCTCCACTAACCATTCCAAAACCTGCCGCATAAGACATTTAATCACCATATTTATTTAATAGGATTTTATAACGTCACCATTTTCATTTATGAGCATTAATTTTACAGGATTTTTTCCAAATACGTATATATGGAGTTTAATTTTTAACTCAGCGAATTTTATCACATCAATATCTGTCATTTGAGAAGCATCATCAAATATAGTGAGTAATCTCACTTCATAGACCCCATTTTTATAATCCAAAAATGCTGTATAACCGTCATAAGCTACGGTATCAAGGTATCTTGCCAATTTTATGGCATATCCTTTCCCCACTGATGAAGTGTAATAAACCTCTCCGTATTTTGATGACACCTTTTTAGTGTATTTTTCATACCCAGGATTTGAAAATATATTTTGATTTTCGAAACATCCACAAAAAGAGCTAATTACTATTATTAATTCCAATATTATGGAGATATTTACTTTATTGATATTAACCACCTCTAAAACTTTCTAATTCTTCTTAATATTTGAGGGAATATATAAAACCTAAACATTTTATTAAGCTTTATATGCTTAATATAGTTGATATATGATTAAAAAAGAAAAATATGTTTTTTGCAAAACACATTTTGAAGTTTTTAAATCCCCTCTAAACGTCGTTTCAACAATGAATTAATTGCTTTTTTGTATTCTCATCAGAACAATATTCTAAAGATTTCTTATAATATTCAATTGCTTTTTTGTAGTCTCTTGAGTCATAAAACACTGCCAAATACAAAAAAATTAATCCTTTTCCTTCTTCATTAGAACAATATTTTAAAGCATTTTCATAATATTCAATTACTTTGTTGTAATCTCTTAATTCATAATACACTCCCAAATTCAAAAAAATTAACCATTTTTTATCATCGGGACAATATTTTAAAGCTTCTTTATGGCACTTAATTGCTTTGTTTCGATTTCCTTTTGAACTATAACACAATCCTAAACCTACGAAAATTTTCCATTTTTCTTCGTCTGGGCAATTTTCTAAAGCTTTTTTGAAATATTCAATCGTTTTGTTGTAATCTGCTTTGTGTGTTCTTATTTTATACTTAAACAACTTATTCCACATACATAATCCTGATTTCATATAAATTTCCCATTTTTTATCATCTGGACAATCCTTTAAAGCTTTTTCAAAATATTCAATTGCCTTATCATACATATTTCTCTCCATATATTCATTTCCTTTTTTAAAATACTCCTCCCAATTCAAAATATCTCCTCACTTGTTCAATTTTTTATCATTATGAAAAATATTTTAAAGCTTTATGGTATCTAATAAATTAATAATTGAGTTATCTCTTTTTTCTTTATTAGCATCATGTTCCAAAAATAAGTTAATTATCCATTTTTTATCATCCGGGCAATATTTTAAAGCATCTTTATA
>JAADDS010000011.1 GCA_013153845.1 Methanococci archaeon
TAGAATCCGTAAGTAGTGTAAGTGTGCTCTGGAGCTCTTTCAAAAGAAAAGGTTCCATCTCCAAAACTCCACATACAAAATATTATATTTTTATTAGTTGAAAAATTAAATCTAACTGTATCTCCTTCTACAATTTCATCTTTGCTAACATTTACAGTTATTGGTGTAGTATCTACCCTCAAACCGTAAAAATTAACGTTGATTGGTGTTGCAGAGTAGTATTTTATTATGACAGTATTACTGCTACTGTTATATGAAACATCCCAGTTTGTTTTTGAATTCGAAGAACTACCATTAAATATATACGTAGTTCCAGAAACATTTCCTACAATAATCCAGTTATAAGTTAATGACTTTGGATAGAACGTATTATTTAGATAACCACACCATGCTACTGGATAAGGAAAAGGGAAATCATAGGTGTGAGTTATTGAGACGGGGGCGTTATAATCTGTTTCAGTTAGATCTCCAAAATCCCATTTTATATGCCCATTGGTTAAGATTTCATTTGAAAGTGTATCAAACCCTAACGCAGTAAATTTAAATGTAAAATTCCCTTCTTGTGTTATATTCATCGCATTGGGGTGGATGTAGATCTCTCCATTGATCTTACACATAAATCCTATTAAAATAAGGAAGAGTAGTATCCTAATGAGTTTCATAAATCCTCACCATTTCGTATATTGATAAAATATATAACTGCTTTTTTTAATTGTCTGTCAGATTATCTTTTTACTTGATTTATTTTATATTTATTAACGTGTTTTTTGATAATGTAATGTTATTTTTACCAACATTTGCAATTAATTCAATTTTATTACCTACATCAACACTTGTGTTTACTACATCTCTTCCTTCTATTTTAACTCCATCCTTCTCTGGGTAGAAGATCACATACGTCTCTCGGGAAACATTTATCAGTTTAGTGGAAGCCCTTATAGTATAAGATATGTCTCCAACGGGCTTTAAAGTTAGCAAGAGAGTTTCATTCTCCGAATAGGATAGCATTGCATAGTTTTCAAAAGTATCTACAACAGCGTAGAGTTTATTTGCAATTATTGCATTGGTTGAGTCGCTTGTAAATGTTAACTCACTTTCATATAGGAATAGAGAAACAATCATCAAGAACATGAAAGCCAATATAAAATCAACAGAGATCTGTCCTTTTTTTCTTTTGATGAGATACATTTCTACACACCGCGGATTGAATGGTTATTTCTTCATATTTTGGCTATTTAACTATACTCATAAGATCTCTATCTCTCATTTTATATATCAATTTCTATATATTTATATTTTATACATCTCAACATGATAACTCAAACTTAATTTTTACTTAATTTTATTTTAATTCTTAGTTAAGAGTTATTGGAGATTTCTATATTCCAACCTTTAAGATAGATGTTGTTTCTTTGTAGTTTATAGATAGTATAATAATTTATGAGTGTTAAAACATATAATTATTATTGTATTATTAAGCCCCAAATATTTATGCATATATATTGGTGGAAATATGAGAAAAGCTCAGCTATCTTTGGAATTAATCTTACTGATCTTTGGAATAATCGTTTCAGGAATAGTGATTTCCTATTATTTAATAGATGTTTCCAATAAACAGCAAGATCTTGGAGATACCACACAACATACAAAACAAATAACTTACAATTTATTTGGATCAATAAATGGAACTAACAAAACCACATCTCCGCCCTCCTCAATCACAAACAGCAGTGAAAATACAAGTGAATCAACAACATCTAACGAAACCGAGGGTTATGCAAAAATAACTTTTGTTGGTGAATCACAACCATCAACAGAATACACCACCTATGATGGAATTGGTTATACACCAAATTTAAACGTAATAATTAGTGGAAGAAGAACTGTTGTAATAAGGCCAAAAGGAAGCCCTAATGAAGAATATATACTCTACCCAATAAATGGAACGCTCACTTATTCAAACATTGAATTTTGGGCTCAGGGAAATCATATATTGAATATTTATAATGTAAAGGAGGTTCCAAGTGATTTATACGTTGATTTTATTATAAAAGGAGCTCCTATTCCTCAAATCATACTATTAAAAGATGTAAAAATTGCTGGAGGAGTTAGTGTAGATTTTGAGATATATGGCGGAGGAAATAAGACAGATGCAGAGGTTGATATAGTTAACACAACAATAAATAGTTTAGATTTAAACAATATAAGAAGAACTTCTGGAACTATCTACATAAATATTGAGGGGAGTAATATATCAAACCTGAATGAAGATTACAGGGGAAGAAATACCATATATTTAACTATTTCGAATAGTTGGATCGACGGAAAGTATATTTCACACTATACTAAAAAGATTGAATAATTCCACTTTTTATAAATTATCTCGAATTTCGTGGAAAAAGGTATATATATTGGTTAGGATATATATAACAATATGGGTAATGTCTAACAAAGGGGGTGATAGGTTATGCCCATCCTTAAAAAAAGAGGTCAACTTTCTTTAGAGTTTGTATTACTACTTTTTGGAGTTATTGTAGCAGGAACTTTCGTAGCTGTAAATTTAGCTGATCAAAATCCTGCTTATCTTGGAGATAGTGCATCAAAGATTAAAAAAGAATCATTAGGTTTATTTATCGGAAAAGGTGTGAATTTTAGCTCAACAACTACTGTAAACAGTTCGGGATATGATAAAAATAGCAGCTCAAATATAACAACAAATATAACAATAAACGAAACTGAAAACATAACAACTGAAATAAATAATAGCATAACTAACGATACAAGTCAGAATATAAGCACAGATAATAATACAAATGAAAACCTAACAACAAACGAAACCATTAAACTTCCAAACTTATTCATAGAAAACTTATCTGTGGTAGAGAACGGTAGCGTGATCGCCTGCCATTGCTTCAGAGAACGAGTTCAAAATAATGGAGAAGACACAAACTTACAAAACCGATTCCAACACAGATGCGGAAAATGTAAAAATGGAACAAATGTGGATATAGTGGCAGTTATTGGAAATAACGGAACAGCAAACTGCAATTCGTTCCAAGTGGTAATGTATGACAATGATGTTCAAATATATAACAACACTTTCCAAAACCTTAATGTTAATGAGACCCTAACAATAACTGTTCCATATGAAATATCCACATCAAAAGGTTGCAAACATCAAAATAAAGGAGAAAGTCAGCAAAACCAATATAGAGGATGCTGTTGCGAGAGAGTATTTAACCACACAATTACTGTAAAGGTTATTGCAACCAACGATTCAAATCCAGATGATAACTCAGCAAGCGTTGTAATATCAATAGAGAAAGAAAATGGATGTAATAATTGTAATGGTAAAGATAATGAAAATACTACTATAAATAATACATCAACAAACATTGCCAGCGAAGGAAGTGTTGCTGATTATTTATATATAAAATTCAATGGAAATAGTAATGGAATCATAACCTCTGATATAATTCCAGATGGACAGCCAATATTCGGAGATTTTGGAACTATTAGAATTAAAGGAAAACATGTTGGTAAATATAATGCAAATGGCGAAATATCTGGAAAAATAATAATAAATGGAAATGGACTACTTTACTTAGGAAATTTAAGCACAATATATAAACTTGAATTAAAACTCAATGGAAACTCAGATAATGATGTTGATTATACACTAAAAGTTCCAGAAATTGTATATTTAGATGCCGGAGTTATAAATGGTAATGCAGAACTTAACTTAGATGGTATAACTATCGATAGCATGTATGTAGAAAGAGTTAACGGTAATGCAAACTTAGACCTATCAAATGGCCATATAACAGTTTTAGAAATCGACAAAATAAACAGTAATGCAAATGTAAAAATTGAAAATATGAAGATTGACGATCTTAGTATTGAAAAAATAATGGGAAGTGGAGAGGTTATTATAACAAACTCTGAAATAAATGGGATATATTACAACTACTTAAAGATAGACAAATACAATTACGAAGATTGGAGCTAATAACCTCTCTATTTTTATTTTTTTATTAAGAGGGAGTATTAATATATATAAATTAACAGTTAGAAAGGTATATATAATTTCTCTTTTCATATATCTCTTATTATTTGATAATATTTGATTATTTTTTATTGTTGTTTTTTTATTATATGTTAAAAATATTCAAAATTTTTTGCGTAGATTAAAGGTGATCTATATGCGTGTTGGAATTATTGGAGCAGGTTTATCGGGATCTATCTTTTATAATCTAATGTCAAGTAATGGCTTCAATATCGATATATACGATCCATCATTAGCACGGGGGTGTAAAAGCGTAAATTTTATATTTTCAGATAAAAGGGACTTTTTAATTGTGAAAAAAGTATTAAAAGTGGCAAATTTGGATATAAACGATTATATTGTTAAAGAAATAAAAAAGGTTAATGTTGATGGAGACAATTATCGTATATCTAAGAAGGTATTTGTGATTAATAAATTAAAATTAATAGAAGATTTAACACCAAGAACTGCAATCATAAACAGGGAATTCAACCCAGTTTTAAGGAGATTCACAACAAAAGTTATCGACAGTGGAGCTGTTGTTAAAGAATTCACTACTGATGCCGAAACAAAATTTTATGATCTAATAGTCGATGCATCGGGTTGTGCAAAAGTTCTTCAAATGTCCAATGAGTCCCAGAAATACAAAAATGACATAAGAACTTGCCAGTTTTTAATATCTTGCAATGATAAAGATGGAGTGGATAAATTTTTTATCGATGAAATAAAAATACAGAAAGGAAAACCTATGATTGGCTATACTTGGGTAAATCCAATTGGAGATAATTTATATCACGTTGGATGTGCATACTATAAAAACGATTATGAGCTTTGGAATTACTTAACGAATTATGCAAAAAAGTTTTTTAGTGGAAAATGTAA
This sequence comes from Methanococci archaeon, assembly GCA_013153845.1. GTDB lineage: Archaea > AGJL01 > Methanococci > Methanococcales > Methanocaldococcaceae > Methanocaldococcus. The sequence goes on from JAADDS010000011.1 coordinate 4,928, forward strand.
TCGAGTATGCAGCTGCACATCCAAAATAAATGGCAATCTAATATCTGAAAGTTTTATAGGAGGAGTTTATGAAAAAAGATGCTTAGTAGGGATAGGAGAGAGTATTGGTTTAACATCTCCAGTTGGTCAGGGAAATGTTTATGCAGTATACTCTGCATATATACTTTCAAAACTATTAAAAAAATATGATGTCGATGAAGCAATTATTAAATACAAAAATCATATCATAAAAAACTTTTCCGAATTAGATACCTATAAAAAGTCCGTAAAAAATTTTAACATATTAGGAATATCCAAATTTCTAAAAACACTTTATAATGTACCAACAACAAAATTTATGAAAATACTTATAAAATCAAAATTTTAAATAAAATAAATTTAAAATATAAAATTAATAGGGAGGGATAATTTTGCCATTAAAATTGCTAAAAGAGGAAGAAGGATTATCTCCAATGCTTAGAGAATTTAGGAGTATAGTTGATAAAGAGAGAATAAATAGTGTTGTATTTATTGGATCTGTTGGAGTTTGTCAGCCCTTTGCTGAATTGTTTTATTACGCTATAAGAGACAAAGACGGATATTTTATTCCAAACGGGGATTTATCAAAAGTTAAAAAACTTATAGTTGATGATAGCGGAGTATCAATGAAAAAAATCAAAGAAATCCAAAATACTGATGCGGTTGTATTGTTTGGGGGTTTAGCGATGCCGAGATATGGTGTTGATGTTGAAAAAATCAAAAACGTGCTTAATCTATTATCTCCGAAGTGTGTTATTGGTATTTGTTTTATGAGCATATTCCAAAAGTCAGATTGGGATAAAAAAATAAACTTTGATTATCTTATAGATGGGTATATAAGAGCCAAAGTATATACAAAAGAGAAATAAATGGGTGGAAATTTGACAAAAAAAGTAGGTATTGCAGATACAACATTTGCAAGAGTGGATATGGCCTCTGCTGCAATAAAAAAGTTGAAAGAACTCTCTCCCCACATAAAAATTATTAGAAAAACAGTTCCAGGGATGAAGGATCTTCCTGTGGCGTGTAAGAAGTTAATAGAGGAGGAGGGTTGTGAAATTGTAATGGCATTAGGAATGCCTGGAAAAGCAGAAAAGGATAAGGTCTGTGCTCATGAGGCATCTCTTGGATTAATGTGGGCTCAATTAATGACCAATAAGCATATTATAGAAGTTTTTGTTCATGAAGATGAGGCAAAAGATGAGAAGGAGTTGGATTGGTTAGCGAAAAGAAGAGCTGAAGAACATGCCGAAAATGTATATTATTTATTGTTTAAACCAGAATATCTTACTAAAATGGCAGGTAAAGGGTTAAGGCAGGGTTTTGAAGATGCAGGACCTGCAAGAGAATAAAAAATTGCTTAAAGTTTCCAGTCAATATTTAAGAGATCTGAATATCTTTCAAGAACTCTTTTTACATATTCATCTACACATTCCCTATTTTCAAACTTTTTAGTCCAATATTCGTTATTAAATTCTTTTGCAAGAGCAATTATCAAATCTTTAACTCTTTCACTTTCTATTTTTGCAGGGTATCCAATTTTTTTATTATAATTGCAGATCTCTCCATATAACTTCACAGTTTCCTCAACAATATCCTCTATTCCTAAAAGTTCTCTAACTAAATCCTTTAAAACTGGCTTTAACCACTTTCTATGGAATCTACAAATTCCAAGATTTTCTACCGTGAGTTCTAATTTTATACTATCAACAACTAAATCCGCTAATTTTTCAGGATCGTTAAATTCTGGCTTGTAGTATGTTAAATACCTCCCCTGAATTACAAATGGCATAAAAAATCCGGGAGTCCAGTAAAGGTTTGGAGCAATTTCTCCCCAGTCCCCAAATGGAACATAAACTGCCACATCATTAAATTTCTTTCCAATCTTAGCAGTTCTATTTTTAAATTTCTCGTTTAATATTTTTGAAGCTTTTCTCTTTCCAAGGGAGAGTATTTTATATAGTTCATTCGAGTTCTCTGCCAATTTGTACATAAATGCTATTGCCTGATCGGCGTTATGCTTCGCTATTTCTTTTATTTCCCCATTCTCCCCTTCTATAATTCTTTTATGATCAAAAATTGGCTTTTTTATACCAAGTTCCTCTTCATTCAGTAGTTGTAAATCCAATAGTTCAAAGATCCATGCAGTTAGATTTCCGATCTCGATCGCATCAAATCCGAGTGCATCTGCTGTTTTAACAACCCGATCTGCTTCATAAAGGTCAAAAATCCCCAATAAAGTTCCATTTGCCGAATATGGTTCGTAATCCATTTTATTTTTATTCCTGTATTTTTTACACAAAACAGGACATGGCTCTCCACAGTTTGCCCATTTTTTTGGTTCTATTGCCTCTTTATTAAATGTTTCAAGATAAAATTTCAATATTTTTTCCAAAATTTTCTTTCTGTCCTCTACACTTATGTATGGCATCCTCCAATTGAATATTGGAACTTTTTCTTTATATAAAATCCAATTGTTCCCAAAAGTTCCCCCTGTCCCTGTTTTTTCATCATATCTGTATTTACTTGTATGTTCTAAAATCACTTTACTCATTGGCTTTTTATAATAGTTTTCCACGATTTCTTTTGCTTTATCTTTATCTTCCTTGTTCTCATCTTGATTTCCAAAAAATACGATTCCCATTATGTTATGTGCCCTATAAAGAACTGATCCTCCCCCTCCTCTCGCAGCCCAGTCCTCCGATCCTTCTACAAACTTTCCTCCCCTAACGGTCTGTGAAAACAATCCGCCCATATTCGTTCTTTTTGACGCCTCTCCAACAACTACGCTTCTTAGGTTTTTATCTTTAAAAAGGTTTAATATGTATTCACTAACATCATATACAGTTTTAAGTTCCTCCTTCACTTCTATAAAATCAATTCTCAAATTTTCTTCATTTTCTATAACCATTATTGATGGCTTTTCACATCTTCCAATGATCGCTACATTATTCAACCCAGTGCTTTTAAATTGATAGCCAGCTCCTCCCATGGATGAGAAGTAAAATCCATCCCAAAGTGGAGATCTAAATGAAAATATCAATCTATGTCCCCCAACAACTGGAAGAACTCCACGTCCAAAACAAAAGACATTTTTTTCATCGTAAGGATCGTATTTCCACGTTTCAAATTTATTGTGCCAGTAAAGTCCCCAACTTATGGGCAAAAAAGTTTTTTCTATAATTTCAAATTTTTTCGTTGTTGCGTTTATTAAAACATTTTTCATAGTTTCACAACCCTTTATTTTTTACTATTTTTTATATTGGGTTATTTTTTCATTTTTATAGCCCTAAATTTTATTTTTGAAGTTTTAGTATTTTATAAGTTTTGTTAACCAATAACGGTAAACATAATATTTAAATATGAAATCATAACACATTTCATCTGATTGCTTAGGAGGGATAGTATGATAAAAAAACTAACTCCTATAATTGCGATATTAGCCATAGGAATAGCCATCTGTGGATGCACCGAGCAAAAAAATGAATCTCAGGAGCAGGAAAAGATAGTTTTAACAGTTTTTCATGCAGGAAGTTTATCAGTCCCTTTTGAGAAGTATGAAGAGATGTTTGAAAAAGAACATCCAAATGTGGATGTTGAGAGGGAGCCAGCAGGAAGTGTCGCATGCGTAAGGAAGGTAACAGAGTTGGGTAGAAAAGCTGATGTTTTAGCTTTGGCTGACTACTCTTTAATTCCAGAAATGATGATGCCAAAGTATGCAGATTGGTATGTGATGTTTGCGAGAAATGAAATCGTTTTAGCATATACAAACAACAGCAAATACAGTAAGGAAATAAACTCTGAGAATTGGTATAAAATATTAGAAAAGCCGGATGTCAAAATAGGGTTTTCAAATCCTAACGATGATCCTTGTGGATATAGAACCCAGATGGTGTTAAAGTTAGCTGATCTCTATTACAAAGATCCAACAATCTATGAAAATTTGGTTTTAAAATACTCAAATCTAAAAGTTAAGGAGGAAAATGGGAAATATATCATCATAGTTCCAAAGGACTTTAACGTAGATACCAATAAACTCTTTGTAAGAAGTAAAGAAACAGATCTTCTCGCTCCATTAGAGGCAGGAGCTTTTGATTACCTCTTTATCTATAAGAGTGTTGCTAATCAGCATCATCTAAATTATATTGAACTCCCAAAAGAAATTAATCTTGGATACTATAACTTTGAATCCACGTATAAAAAAGTGGCAGTAGATATAACCTCTCAAAACAAAACCATTGTTGCAAAACCGATTGTTTATGGAATTACAGTTCCAACTAACGCTCCTCATAAAAAAGAGGCAATCGAATTCGTTAAATTCATATTGGAGCATCCTGAGGTTTTAGAAAACTGCGGTCAGCCAGCAATAACTCCTGCAATAGCAAAGGGTAATGTTCCAGAAGAATTAAAAAATGTAGTTAAGATCGAATAAATTGTTTAAAATTGCTTATATTTTTTATTTTTCTGTTTTTTCTTTTTTATTTGTTATTTTATTTGTTATTCTTATCCATTTAAGAATCATTAAATCATATTTTCCAAAAACTCCACATCTTTTATTAGTTCATCTATTTTCTCTTCTTTTGTAATTTCTTTTTTTCCCAATCTTCTATCGTCAATTTCCAAATTAAACATTCCTCTATATCCACTATCTATAAGAGTTCTTACGTGTTTGGAAAAATCAATTTCCGATTTTCTCAGTGGAAAGTGATCCTTTTTATTAACAACCCCAGAGATGTGAGTATGTTTTATATATTCGAGAGTTCTTTCAAAAAACTCATCTATGTAGTGTTTAGCATGTGCAAAATCCAGGGTCATATTCAATAATGGCTCATATTTTTTTAAGATCCACTCCACTTCTTTCGGATTCCAACCGATTCTATTAATCCTCTCTGGCATGTTTTCAAGACAAATTGTAATGTTTTTATTTGTTGCAGTTTCTAATATTTTATCCAGATATTTAAAAAATGCTTCAAATTCCTCATCTGTTGGTGCTCTGCTTGTTGGTCTTCTTCCGGGGTGTATAGTTATTAACTCACATCTATAAAATTTTGCCAATTCAATACTCCAAAGTGTTTCTTTTAAAATCGCTTCTCTAATGTAGGGGTTTATAGATGAAGGATTTAACTCGATATGAGGATTATGTAAAGCAACATCAAACTTCAAAAATTCTTTTTTTAAATCAGCAATATAGTCAAGATCGAATCTATTATCCCAAAAATCCGGATTTTCAGGAAAAAATTCAATACATTTAAGCCCAATATCTCGAAGTATGTCAAAAATCTCAATCATAGGATAATCCCAAAAAAACAGGGTTGAAACACCTATCCTCATACTCCCACCATCAAATTTTTATACTTAATAACTCATTTTAAACTTCTACATATTTTAACCTTCCCAAACATTTTTAAAATCTCAAATTGAAAAAATTAAAAATAAAAATTGAAAATTAAGCAGTTGGTGATTGAAATATGAGATTTGAGGTTATTGATAGAGGATATATGGATTTGATAATCGTTAAAGATTTTTTAAAATATACTGGGAAAGAAATAGAGCCATTATGGGCATTTAAAAACTTCAATGTCCAAAAAGATAATATAGTTGCTTTTAGAGGGAAAATTGAAGTAGATCAGGAGCATATGAAAGACCTAAAGGATGTTAAAAGGGAACAACATATAAAAACCCCAATAAAATCTGATGATTCTATAAATTTTATAGTTGAACATTTCGATATTATTGATCTAAAAACTACTTACTTACGGCAACGACTTCTGATCTGTATTGCCAAAGAGATTATAGAGAGGGAGTGTAATAAAAAATTAAAAAGAGATGGGGATGATCTATACTACAACAACAAAAAACTATCCGTTTCTATTGCATGTAAAGGAATTATCTCTTCAAAGATCCATTTGGGAATAAACGTTAAATCAAAAGGAGTTGAACATGTAGAGATCATCGGTCTTGAAGATTTAGGAGTTGAAAATATAAAAGAGATTATGATAAAAATTGCCCTCTCATATATTGATGAGATCAATAAAATTGAAAAAGATATTAGAAAAACGCTTCCAATTTAAAAGTTAGGTTTATAAATTTAATTTATTTTTGTTTTTATTTTTCTTGATCGAATTCCCAGTATAAAGCATCAAAAAGCAGTGCGACAGGATAAGAAATTCTTTCCATATAATCTGATGCATAAGTTATAATTTTATAGGCCTCCTCTGGAGTTTTTGGTTTGTATGTTGGAATCTCGCATACATCTAACAATTTTTCTATCCACCTACCCATCGGTATCTGAGCAGGAATTTTCTCTTTAAGCTCTCCTCTATGGCTTATTATTAACAACGTTGGAATTTGAAACGTCTTATATAATGAAGCAATAGCATTTATCGAGTTTCCAATTCCTGAGTTTTGCATCAATATGGCAGTTTTTTTTCCAGCCAAGTGAGCTCCTGCACATATTCCAAATGCTTCCTCTTCTCTTGTAGCTTTTATATGAGTAAAAGCATCTTTATTCTTATCTATCAGATTTAACAAATTTTTTAGATTCGCACATGGAACAGAACAGATAAATTCTATTCCAGAGTCCTTTAACGCGTTGTATATTGCCAAGCTACCTTTCATAACCTTTCACCCAAAACACCTTTTCTTTCTACTTGCCCTTATATATCTATTTTTCCATTTTTCTTTTTTGAAATAGATCGTAATTAATATATATCACGATACTATACTCATTTTTATAATTTTACCAAATTTTTATATTATAAGATATTAAAAGAGAGTTAATTTTCTTATAAGAAAAGTAGATATTGGAGGTGTAGAAATGAAGGCATTCGAATTTTTAAGAGAAAACAACCACGAGGGTTTAACGGTTGTATTAGATAAAGGCCTACCCCCAAAATTTGTGGAGGATTATTTAAAGATCTGTGGGGATTATATTGATTTTGTTAAATTTGGATGGGGAACATCAGCAGTTATAGATAGGGATGTAGTTAAAGAAAAAATTAATTATTACAAAGATTGGGATATAAAAGTTTATCCTGGAGGGACACTATTTGAATATGCCTATGCGAAAGGTAAGTTTGAGGAGTTTTTAGACGAATGCCACAATTTGAAATTTGATGCAGTGGAAATCTCTGACGGTTCTTCAGATATTCCATTGGAAGATAGAAAAAAAGCGATAGAAAAAGCGAAAGATTTTGGTTTTACTGTTTTAACAGAAGTTGGTAAAAAGATGCCTGAAAAAGATAAAAAATTAACAATATGCGATAGAATAAACTTAATAAATTTTGATTTAAATTCTGGAGCAGATTATGTGATAATTGAAGGAAGAGAGAGTGGAAAAGGTATTGGGTTATATGATGGAGAAGGAAAAGTTAAAGAAAGTGAATTAGAAGAATTAGCAAGAAGAGTTAATGTTAAAAAAGTTATATTTGAGGCCCCACAAAAAAGTCAGCAAGTATTTTTTATTTTAAAATTTGGAAACTCAGTTAACTTAGCAAATATCGCTTTTGATGATGTTATTAGTTTAGAAACGTTAAGAAGAGGACTCAGAGGAGACACTTTCAATAAAATTAGCTCAATTTCTAAATAAATAATAATAAATAATCAAAATAAAAAGTGGCGTCAGTTCGCCCATCAATCATCACAGATCAGCAGCTACTCCGTTCATCATCCGCCAAAAATATTATAGGACAACATAATATATATGCTTTTTTAAAATATAAAAATAACACCATACCTAACAACGCTGATAATCCCCTATCAAAAATAGCAATATTGACAAAAAATTATCATCTGGATTCTTGTTTTTATCAATTTTTAAAACATTCATATTTTTATCTAATATGTCTTTAATTTAATATAAATTTGATATAATTTAATTTTTATAATTTTAGTTTTAGTTAACGTGTTTCTAAATTAATTTCATTTACAGATTAATTGTTAATATTAATATCCAAGGTGAAAAAATGAATATCGAAGAAATAGAGAAATATCTTGAAGAGAATTTTGATAAACTTCCAGAAGGTTGTAGACAGTGCGTTAAAGGAGAAAAATTGGTCTTATTTATTACAGGAATCTGCAATAACAACTGCTATTACTGCCCCCTATCTAAAAAAAGGAAGAATAAAGATGTTATATATGCGAACGAGAGATTGATAACCACTGTCGAAGAGGCAGTAGAAGAAGCAAAACTATGCAGTAGCAGAGGGGTCGGAATAACAGGAGGAAACCCACTACTAAAAATAAACAGGACAGTAAAATTCTTAAAAGCATTAAAAAAAGAGTTTGATGATTTTCACGCTCATCTATACACAACGCCAGAAACAATAAACAGAGAAAACCTAAAACTATTAAAAGAGGCAGATTTGGATGAAATAAGATTGCATCCTACAAAAATATTTAATGAGGGCTATGATGAACAATATGTAAAAGAGTTATGCGATAAACTAAACCTATGCAGAAAATACATCCCACACGTAGGGGTTGAGATTCCTGCAATCCCCAAAATGGAGAATGAAATTTTAAAGTTAGCTGAAGCGATAGATGGAGTAGCTGAGTTTATGAATATAAATGAGCTCGAATTTTCAGAAGAAAACTACAACGAATTAGAGAAAAGGGGCTTTCTACCGAAGGACGATATAAGTAATGCAATTGCGGGAAGCGAAGAAACGGCTTTAAAGGTTATGAAAGAATTTAAAGGAGATTTATTTATTAATTACTGTCCATCCATATTAAAAGATGCCATACAGATGAGAAATCGGCTGATAAATAGGGCTAAAAATGTGGCTAAACCCTACGAAGTTATAACCGAGGATGGATTGCTGTTAAGAGGGATAATGATCTTTGAAAATGAGGATGAATTAAAGGAAATGGCCGAGATTTTAAATGAAAATGGAATTGAGTTTGATATTTTTGATAATCAGATATTTTTAAACCCTTTCATATTAGAGGATATTATAGAAGAGATGAAAAAACAGAACTTTCCAATAACCTTCTCCGCTTACATCTCAGAACTCTACCCCACATCAGATCATTTGGAAGTAGAAAGAATCCCGCTAATAACTAAAAAGATAAGATTTAGAAGGAGAAGAAGGAAATAAACATAAGATTGGGAGAGTATGATATACGATTTTAGAAAAAAGTCAAAATTTGGATACACAACCGGCTCCTGTGCTGCTGCGGGGGCTTACTCCGCTCTCTACTATTTAAAATTTGGAGAAAAATTAAGTTATGTTGAAATAGAAAATTTGAAAGGAGATAAATTAATCATTCCAATAGAGAAGATTGAGAAAATTGGAAATAAAGTTAGGGCTGTTGTTATCAAAGATGCTGGAGAGGATATTGATATAACCAACGGAATCGAAATATTTGTAGATGTTGAACTAAAAAAATTAGATACCTCAGAAAAAAAAGTTATAATAAAAGGAGGAAAAGGTGTTGGAATCGTTACAAAGGATGGCTTACAAGTGAAAAAAGGAGAACCAGCGATAAATCCAAAACCCAAAGAGATGATAAAAAATAACCTTTTAAAATTATTAGACGATGGAGAAATTGCAGAAGTCGTTATTTCAATTCCAAAAGGAGAAGAGTTAGCTAAAAAAACCCTAAATCCAAAACTTGGAATTGTTGGGGGGTTATCTATATTGGGAACGACTGGAATTGTTAGACCGATGTCAAATGAGGCATATATGAACTCCTTAGTCCCCCAAATAGACGTTGCATTAGCCAACGGTTATAAAAAGTTGATCTTTGTCCCTGGGAATATTGGAACAAGATATGCCAAAAAACTTTTAAATGCTGAAGATGATGAGATCATTGAGGTTTCAAACTTCTGGGGATTTATGCTCGATAAAGCAAAAGAAAAAGGAGTTAAAGAAATTTTGGTCTTTGGACATGCTGGAAAAATAATTAAGTTGGCTGGGGGAATATATAACACCCACTCAAAGATCGCTGATTGTAGAAATGAGATATTAACTGCTTACTCTGCCTTATTTATAGATGATAAAGATATAATAAAAAAAATCTTATATTCAAATACAACAGAAGAAGTTATTAAAATTTTAAAAGAGAAGGGGGTTTTAGAAGAGGTTTTTAATTGTATAGCCAAGAGGGTAGTTGAACGTCTAAGTGAGAGATGGCAAGGGATAAAATTTGAGTGCATAATTATAGATATGAAAGGAAACATCTTAGGAAAATCCACTAATGACAAATTAGGTAATTAAGTATAAAATAAGCATAACCCCATAAAGTATAATAAACTTAAATATTAGATATAACTATTAAATATAACAAGATTATAAGTTGAAAATAATGTAAAACTAATAGGGTTGGACTATGGAAAGCAGTAAATTATTTGAATACAAGACACGCAAAGCTGTGGGATTGATTATAGCGATCTTAACATTTCTTTATGGATTTTTTATTATCCTCTATATTAAAGCAGTGTTTAACCTCAATGAAGAATATTTTTTGGTTATAATATTTTGTTATTTCATAGTTGCAACCATATTCTCCTACCACATCTTAAAGCCCAAAAATTTAGAAGTTTATAATGATGGATTAAAAATAGGAGAAGATTTTTATAAATGGAATGAGGTAGTTGAGTTCTTTCCAACTCTAAATTCAATTCAGATTGTTGTTAAAAACAAGAAGGAAGAGACATTTAACTGGGAAACCCCAGGATTGTTTAAATACAGACCACAAGTTGAATACCTTATTAAAAAAGACCACAAACTCCTGGAATTTTTAAGGGAGAAAATAGGAGATAAAGAAAGAAAAAAATAAAAAATTATATTAAAAAAATTTTAAAATTAAAATTAAAAATTATACTAAAAACGTTCGAGTGATAAGAATGAAAAAACTAACCATTATACTGGCAGTTATCTTAACTGTATCACTCTGCGGGTGTGAACACTCGTCAAATACAAAAAATATAACTTCACAAATAGAAAAAACAAACAACTCTCTGCTTTTAACTTACAACAAAACCAATACAACTGCTCCAAAAAACCACTTAAATAATAGCAACATTAGCAAGATAACTTACGATTTCTCAAAAAAAGTAGAACTTAATAGTATGTTCCTAAATTTATCATACGATAATGAAATAACATTAGATAACAAAATAATAAAGAAATATAAAAATATCACGTTTGTGGTGAGCTCCACTCCTCTCGATATGTCCTCAGCATACCTATACAACGATGTGGAAAAATGCCCAGAGAGAGATAAGTTTGGCATCTACACGTATTACAAATTCACTCCAAAAAACTCAAACTTATCTGTTAGCTATTGTTATTATAGAAAGATCGGAAACTACTACATACTAATTCAAACAAACCATTTAAATTCTAATGTTAACCACCTGTGGGAGGACTGGACAAAACATATCCTCTCCCTATTTGAAGAATGCAATAATACACAATAAATTTTAGATATAAAGTTGTTGCATCAAAAAATCAATATAAAATAAAAATAAAATAAAAAATATATAAAAATAAAATCCCCTCAGAGCTCATACGGCTCATCACAATTAAAATAATCAGCAGATCAAATTCATCATCAGGGATCTTCATGATAGAAAAGGCATTAATAATCGATGGATACACAGATGAACCCGCAGGACTTGGAGTTCCACCATATCTCGGAACCTATCCAAGATATGCATATGGAACATTATCCCTCCATAAAGTTAGGACAAACTACATAACAATAGATGAATTTAGAAAGATAAGAGGAAAGATCGATCTAAATAAATATGATGCAGTGATTTGCATATGTGGATTTCATACGCCCGGAAAGTATTTAAATGCTGAGCCCGCAACATTAAGAGAATTTGCCTCAATACTATATAAATATGACGGAATAAAAATATTGGGAGGGCCTGCTGCAACAAAATACGGATCTTCACAGATTGGAGGGAAGATAGAAGATGAAACCAAATATAAAAAATTTTTTGATGTGGTTATAGAGGGAGATATTGATGCTGTTTTAAACGATCTTTTGACTGAAAAAAGTATTGAAAAAATAGACCCCAAAAGATATAGAAGTAGTTATGAAGAGTTGAAAGATATAGCAATTAGAGGAGCAAAGTTAGTAAAACAACATCCAAAATATCCGAACATAATTGTAGAAGTAGAAACATATAGAGGATGTTCAAGAGTTTTAAGTGGGGGATGTAGTTTTTGCACCGAACCAAGAAGATTCGGCTCTCCAAAATTTAGAAATGAAGAAGATATCGTAAAAGAAATCCATGCCTTGTGGAATGAAGGAATTAACTATTTTAGAATAGGAAGGCAACCATGTATCTTTTCATATAAAGCAGTGGATTCTGAAAAAGAAGAAGTTCCTACTCCAAATGTTGGAGCAATTGAAAAACTGTTTAAAGGAATTAGAAACGTGTCAGATCCAAAGGTCTTGCATGTAGATAACGCTAACCCTGCAGTTATTGCAAGACATGAGGAAGAAAGCAGAGAAGTTGCTAAGATATTGGTCAAATACTGCACATCCGGCAATGTTGCTGCCTTTGGGGTGGAGAGTTTTGATGAAAAAGTTATTAAAGTCAACAACCTATTAACTACACCAGAGGATGTTTTAAAAGCAGTGGAGATCATCAACAAAATTGGAGGACATAGAGGAGAAAGTGGGCTTCCCTATTTACTACCAGGAATAAATCTTTTATTTGGATTAAAAGGAGAAAGAAAAGAGACATTTCAAATAAACTTTGAATATCTTAAAAAAATTTACGATATGGGCTTTATGTTAAGAAGAATCAATATAAGACAAGTGGTTCCTTTTTTTGGAACTGAAATTACAGTAAAAGATGTAAAAAAAGCTGAAAAAAGAAAAAAACTATTTTTATGGTTCAAAGAGAAAGTCAGAGAGGAGATAGATAATAGAATGTTAAAAAGAGTAGCTCCAAAAGGAGTAATTTTAAGGGATGTGTTAGTTGAAGTTAAAGAAAGAGAAGGACTGTATTTTGGAAGACAGTTTGGAAGTTATCCCTTATTGATTGGAATTCTTGAAAAAAATTTGGAAGTTGGAACGTTTGTAGATGTGAAAGTTGTTGACTATGGGAGGAGATCAATAACAGGAGTTGTAGTTAAAAACAATAAATAAAAAAGAATATATCCTTTTTTTCAAATTTATTTAAAGTTAAGATGTTCCCCCCATATCCTACCCTCTCTCATCCTTGGCTCCGCCACGTCGAGAGCGTGGGCCGTGGGGGGATAAAAATAGTTTGAATTTTTAAATAATAAATAATAAATAAGGATAGAATAAAAGTTTAAGGAATTTATTCTAATTTAAGCCCTTTTCTCTCTCTAATTTGCTTAATTAATTGCTCTTGCATGTCTCTTGGAACTTTTTCATAACCAGCAAACTCAATACTCCAGAGACATCTACCCTGTGTAGCCCCTCTAATAGCTCCAGCAAATCCGAACATCTCTGAAACAGGACATTTCGCTTTTATAATTGCCATATCTCCCTCTTGCTCCATATCTAAAATTTGTCCTCTTCTGTTGCTGATCTCTCTCATCGCTGCTCCCATGAAGTCCTGTGGAGTGTTGATATAGACGAATTGCATTGGCTCTAATAACACAGGTTTTGCCTGCATCATTGCATCTCTAACCCCAAACCTTGCAGCTGGGATCATTTGTGCTGGCCCTCTGTGAATTGCATCCTCGTGTAAGACAGCATCCATTAACTTAACTTTAACTCCCTGACACTTCTCTGCTGCCAATGGACCGTTTTTCATTGCCTCCTTAAACCCTTGTATAATCAATTCTTTAACTTCATCTAAATGGACAATACCTCTTGTCATATTAACTAAAACGTTTCCTTCATAGATACACATTACTCTCTTTGCCTCTTCTGGATCCATTCCTGCCTTAATTAATTCTTGGACAATCTTGTCATCTAATTTTCTCTTTGTATCAACATCTGGGATTTTACCCTCTTTATATGCCTTTAAAACACCTTCTTCTAATGGTTCAACTACAAAGTAGAGTTTGTTGTGCTTGTTTGGTGATTTACTCTCAACTACTGGGGACTGTCCTGTTACTGTCTCTCTATAAACAACTATTGGTTGTCCCACTTCAACTGGAATTCCTGCATCCCTCTCAATCTTTAACTTTGTTATGATCTCAATGTGCAACTCTCCCATTCCACTTAATAAGTGTTCTCCTGTCTCTTCGTTAATCTCAACTTTGACTGTTGGATCTTCTCTTGCTACCTGTCTTAAAATTTCAATTAATTTCGGTAGATCCTTGGTGTTCTTTGCCTCGATAGCAACTGTAATAACCGGCTCGCTGATGTGAGTTATTGCTTCAAATGGCTCGATTATCTTATCTGGAGAACAGATTGTTTCTCCTGCTGACGCTTCTTTCAAACCAACTAATGCACAGATGTTTCCTGCTGAAATGCTATCTACTGGAATTCTCTCTGGACCCATGAAGACAGATACCTGCTGAATCTTTGCCTTTTGCTGGTTAGTAACCATATAAACCTCGTCTCCCTGTTTAATTCTACCACTAAACAACCTACATACAGAAACAGCTCCAGCGTGTTTATCTACGATGATCTTGGTTATAACTCCTGCTAATGGTCCGTTTGGATCACAGTTAAGCATTGCCTTCCCAACGTCTGATTCCAAGTCCCCCTTCCATAGATGTGGAATTCTGTATTTTTGTGCTTCTGGTGGGCTTGGCAAGTGTTTAATAACCATATCTAAAACAACTTCATGTAATGGAGCTCTATCAGCCAACTCATCCTGTCTATCCTCTTCACAGTATTGAATAATATCTTTGAATGTAATTCCACTTTTCTTCATGAATGGGACTGAAATTGCCCAGTTGTTGTAAGCGGAACCAAATGCAACACTTCCATCTTCTACTTTAACTAACCATTCATCTTTAAATTCTTCAGGAGCCATCTTTCTAATTAAGTTGTTTATATCATTGATTATTTTAACGAATCTATTCATTAACTCCTCTGGTGTTAATTTTAATTCGTTGATTAATCTATCTACCTTGTTGATGAAGAGAACTGGTTTAACTCTCTCCTTTAATGCTTGTCTTAAAACGGTCTCTGTTTGAGGCATAACTCCTTCAACTGCACATACAACAACTATTGCCCCATCAATAGCTCTCATTGCTCTTGTAACGTCTCCTCCAAAGTCAACGTGTCCAGGAGTGTCAATTAAGTTAATTAAATATTCCTCTCCTTCATAGTTGTGAACCATTGAAACGTTTGCAGCGAAGATTGTAATTCCTCTTTGTGCTTCTTCTTCATCGAAGTCAAGAGCTAACTGCTCTCCAGCTAATTCTTTTGAAATCATCCCTGCTCCAGCTAATAGGTTGTCTGATAATGTTGTTTTTCCGTGATCAATGTGAGCACAAATCCCTATATTTCTTATTTTGTCATATTTCTCCATCAACTCTTTAATTTTAGCTATCATTTTTGCCCTTTTTCCCATATTCTTCACCTTTATTTATATTTATGTTATTTCTTATTCTTTTATTTCTTATTTCATTAATCTTCCTATTTTGGTCTTTAATCTTTAATGGGTTTTATTAATTTTTTAATTTTTAGACAAATTAAAGTTTTAGATATTAATTTGAGGATATTTCAAAATACATAAAAATAATTTTGGAAAAGTATATAAAAATTTTATCTTGCTGACTGAGCAACTCTCTCTGTTTCTTCTTTCTTTCTAACTGCATAACTTTTCTGCATGTCTCCTCTTGAAGCAGCAATTATCTCTTCAGCTAAGGCCTCTTCAATTGGTTTCTTGCTTTTGTGAGCGGACATATAAGCTCCAATAGCAATATTTCTTAAAGCAATGTCAATTCTTCTTAATGATGATGAATCAACGGATTGTAAATAAACGATTCCCCCATAGGAGATTCTTGTTGTATCTTCTCTTGGTCCAGCGTTTTCAATCGCATCCACTAAAACCTGTATTGGATTTTGTTTTGTTCTCTTTTCTATAATTTCAAATGCCTCTTCAACGATTTTTAATGCCTTTAATTTTTTACCCGTATTTTCTTCTCTTCTCATGACTTTATTTACTAATCTCTCAACGATGTTCATTTTTGCCTTTTCAAATTGTCTCTTTGTGTATCTTCCTGCTGTGTGTGGAACATAGATTGGTGTTAAGTTTATGTAGTTTCTTAAACCTGGGTCTTTAACAACAACATCCTTTGTGCTCCATCTTCCAAATATTTTAATTTCGTCGAGTTCCAAATTACCACCTCATCTTTAACTCATTTTTAACTAATTAAAAAGGAAAAAATATATTTGGAAATATATGGGAGATTTATCTTTTGATTTTCTCTTGTCTTCCTCTAACTAATTCTCTTAATGAGTTTCTACCAACCATTATAACCTTATACTTAACTCCTGGAATGTCCCCCTTAGCTCTTGGCCCTTTAGGTCCTCCAATACCTTCAATGATAACTTCATCGTGCTCATCAATGAAGTTTATAGCATGGTTTCCTGGACAGAAGGCAGTGACAACTCTACCGTTTTTAATTAACTGAACTCTGACACACTTCCTAATAGCAGAGTTTGGCTGCTTTGCCTCTAAACCAACCTTTTCAATAACAATTCCTCTTGCCATTGGTGCTCCTTCTAATGGGTCATACTTTTGCTTTAATTTTAAGACCCTCCTAACATAGTTGTAATCGTGCCATCTACACCATTTTCTTTTCAATCTCAACTTTCTACCAGCAAATTCTCCTCTTGGTGATTTACTTCCACTCATAACCTCCACCTTTTCTTTTTATTTTCGCTTTATTTCTTATTTATTTTATTTTTTAATCATAATCATTAATATCTTACTATCATTTTTAATCCATCATTTTTAATTTTTACGTTAATTATTGTTCTGTTTCTCCTATCTCATTTTGTCCATCTGCTTCGATTTTTTCTTGTGTTTCTTCTTTTTGTTCTTTAAAAGATCTTCTTGGTCTTCTTTTTTTAGGTCTTGGTTTCTCAACTATTACTTTTATTTTTGTAATTTTTGTGTGTCTTTTTAAAATTTCTAATGCTCTTTCCAAGTTTTTCCCTTTTTCTCCAAAAATTGCTTTTCTTGATCTTGGACTAACTTTTATAAAGGCAACAACATCTTTTCCAACCCTCTTAACCCAAACATCTTCTAAGTGTATGGGAGCAAAGATGTTTCTTATAAATTTTCTCCAATCATCCGAGTACTCAATGATGTCAACCTTTTTTCCAAATTTCTCCTCAGCTGTTTTAACGTTCTCTCCCCCTTTCCCAATTGCCGCTCCTACATCACCCTCCTTTACAATAAAAGCAACTCTTTCATCATTTAATACACAGTCAAGTATTGGAACGTTAGCAATTTTTTCAAAAAATCCGATCTTCATAATTTCTTCTGTTGTTAATCTTACCTTAGCCATTATTCACCACCTTCCTTCTTCTCTACCAGCTCCATAATATTCGAGAGCCCCTCATCTAAAACCAAAAGAGCAGCAACTGGGAAAGGTTTTCCACAAACCGCCCCTAATTCTAATGATGTTATTTTGTGTTGATAAACAGGAATGTTTGATAACTTAGCGTAGTATTTAACATCTTCCTCTATTTCATTCGGAATATTGCTGGCTAAGACCACTAATTTTCCTTCTCCGTGTTTAACAAATTTTACTGTTCTTTTAGAACCTAATACAACTTTACCTGTATCTACCGCAGTTCTGATTGCTTTATTCACATCCATATTTCTCCCTCCTTCTCATTTTTTACTCCGGAGGGCTTTAAGGACTTCCGCATTTTTCGTGAAGCGAAAGTCCAAAAATATCCCTACCGGTAATTACATTATTTGGTTTTCGATAATAGTTATTCGATATTTATATACTTTTTGGACAGTTGAGTTAAAATTGATTTAAAAATACCAAACCCTTTTTATGCTCTAAAACGTTTTAGTTTTAAATTTTAAAAGATTCGGTCAGAGGGTAATTTTTCATCATAACTCAGCACATCGATGTCTCATCATCCCTTAAAAATAGTGAGGGGGTTCAAAAGATACTCTCCCTAAAATCTTATCATCTTTTAATATAAAAACTTTACTCTTCCTCTTTATTTTTGCCTTCTTCATAGTCCCTGTCTATCATTAAATCAACACATCCTGTTCCTAAATATATCGGTTTTCCGACAATAACGTTTTCTATAACTCCTTTTAACTTATCCACATCTCCTCTTTCAGCTGATGCGTAGAGATGTTTAACTGTCTCTTCAAAAGCAGCCCTTGCTAAGACAGAACCTTTCTCTCCAGCAACTCCATGTCTTCCTATTGGTTTAACCTCTCCGTCAGCAGTCATAATATCTGCAACCAACATTAAGTGCCTTACATCTACCTCTAAACCCTGCTGCTCTAATGTGTTTCTCATCTCATTAATTATAGCATTTCTCGCTGCCTCTATACCCAATACTTCCTGAATTTCAATAATATTGTTTGTTGTGGTTCTTGTTGTATCTACTCCTTCAATTTTAAAGACCTCTCTCAAATTAGATCCCTGGGAATATAAAACATACTCTTCTTTGCCATCTCTCTCCTCTTTTTTAACCAAGACCCTCTCGATTCCAGGAATTCCTTTTAATTGTATGTTTTTGATCTTTGGAATCCTCTTTCTAAGTGCCTTTATTGATGGTGTTTTTATCTTCAAGTATAAGGTGGATCCTTCAACGTCAATCTTAACTTTTAGTTTTTTCTTAATCGCTTCTACAACATTTTCAACAGTTAAGCCCCTATCAGCCAATCTTTCTTCATCTAACTCAACTTTTATTGATTGAGTCCAAAGATCTATACTTATACTTTCAGCAATATTTCCTAAGGTTAAACTTTCAATTTCTTTCGCTATTTGTTCAGCTTTTTCTCTATTGTTATATTCTTCTTTTAGATGTATAGTCATAATTGGTGTTGATGGCTCTTTTCTTGCGTCAACTATCTCTATCATTCTCGGCAAACCTAAGGTAACGTTAATCTCCGCAACCCCTGCATAGTGGAAGGTTCTCATTGTGTTGTGAGTTAAAATCCCTTCAAAGGTTGTAAATGTTTCTAATCCCTCAACACTTATGTCATAAACATATTTTTTATCATAAATTATCTCTTCAATCTCAACAATCTCATCCCAGACAACATCGCTTTCAACTGCCTTCTTTAATAGCCAATATTCCTTTAAGGTTAGTATATCCATTCCCTTCTTGGTTGCTAATGCCTTAATTTGTTTTAAATGTTTCAATAATCTATCTCTTCCAATATTTTGTGATCTTTCAAATTTCTTTAAAATTATTTCTGGATAATTAACCTTTTCCCCTAACTTAGTTAGTGCATTTCCAATTGAAGGGATCATATCTGTTGAATCATGAATATATTTTTTATTATCTAATTTATTTATCAACTGGCTTAATTCATTATTTTTCTCTTCATCTGAAAATCCAATTTCTTCATAAAACTTTTTTATATAAGGTTTTGGTATTTCAACGATAAACTCTTCTTTTTTACTGTCGGATTTTTTATGTCTTTTTATAGTATATATGGCAAATCTCGCTAACAATAATGAGATTCCATTAGCAAACTCTTTTGAATCTGAAGAAATCATTATTTTTCCTAATTTAGTGTCTACAATTGCATTTTCATCAAAATATCCTTTAAGCAACCCTCTAACAAAGTCCCTGTTGCCCCCAAGTGCAAAGTCGGGTATCTTTTTAGATTGTGAAGCGAAGTAAGACATAATTGCACTATTATCCAACTTGTTCTTGGCTAAACAAACACCTATGTGGTATCCAAGATTATAATCTAAGATTATTGTTGAATTATTCTTAATATCTGATTCGTATAGATCTATTGCTTCAACACAGTTTGCTGGAACATGTTTTACGACCGGAAGTTTATCTCCAACTTTCAACTCGCTTCCTTTAACTGGAATTATCTTGTTGTCTTTCCTTATAACAAATGAATGATAAGGTGTTGCAGTTATCTCCCTACCTGATTTTGTCTTTATTTTAACCAATTTTCCATTATGTTTATGTCTTATACAGCTTATTACTCTCTTCCAGTGAACTTTTTCATCTTGATCTAAGCTTAGGGCATATATATCAACGGGCAAATCACAAACCTCACTTTCTCCAAACTTTTCAAATCCAAACTTTTCAATCATATCTTCAACTAATTTTCCAATTTCAACCGCTCTAATATAATCCCCTTCTTTGATTATAATCTTCTCTTCATAAGGTAGAGACATCTGTGTTCCCGGTTCTCCAATGGATTGAGCGGCAACGATTCCCACTGCTTCATATGGCTCAACTAAGGCATTTTCATAGGCCTTAACTACTTCATATATAATTTCTTCTACCATTTCATCCGTTATTTCCTTATCTTTTGAAAGTTTTTCAAACAATTCATCTTTTAAGGATTTTGGCAGATTTAAACTGTCTATTTTCTTTCTGAGTGCTTCGATGTCCATGTGCCTCACCTGTTTTCAAGATCAAGTTTTTATCAAGTTTTATAAAATTTATGGTCATTAAAAAAGTTTTAAAAATAAAATTTAAAAATTGAGAGGTTTTTTTACTTTTTATAATTTTTTTATTTTTTTATTTATTGTATCTCATTTTAACCTTATCAATTATCCTGTTTATGTTAACTGCTTTTCCTCTATCCGCAAGTGTTGGATCCACTCCATCCTCTCCATATTTAAATTGAATCATGATTCCTCTTGAATCCCTAACGGTCTCATCAAACTCTGTTTTTAAGTCCTGTAGGGCGTTAATTAGTCGTCTCTGCATATACCCTGACTGAGCAGTTCTGACTGCCTGATCGACTAAACCTTCTCTTCCCCCCATAGCATGGAAGAAAAACTCTGTTGGACTTAACCCTTTCTTATAACTACTCCTAACAAATCCGTGAGATCTTGCTCCTAAGTCCCCTTTTTCAAAGTGAGGTAGAACTCTTCCTCTGTATCCCCTAAATATCCTTCTTCCTCTAACTGACTGCTGACCTAAACATGCAGCCATCTGTGTTAAGTTTAAAATATTACCTCTTGCCCCGGTAAGTGCCATAATAACTGCATGGTTGTCCATCCCCAAGTGTTTTTCAGCTATTTTTCCTGCCTTATCTCTTGCCTCTCTTAAAACATTGTTTATGTGTGCCTCTCTTGATTCCTCCAAGTCAAGACCTGGAAGTAATTCAAGTTCCCCTCTTTTGTATTTTTCAATTATCTCATTAACTTTCTCTTCCGCCTCATCTAAAACTTTTTCAATTTCTTTTAATGCCTCTTCTGGCAGATCCTCATCATCAATGCCTGTTGTAAATCCTCTTAACATTATTGCCCTTATTGCCATCTTTGTAGATGAATCAAGGAATTTCCTTCCAGCTTCTGGACCAAATTCTTTAACGATCGTATGCAATATCAAACCTGCCTCTGATCCATAACCGTTTTTATCGATAACTCCTTTAATTAACTCTCCATCTTTTATTACAACATAGGCATCATATTCGCAGTTTTCTTTTTTACAGACATCACATTTTTTACAGATCTTTGCCTTATACCTCAAATTCAGCCCTTTTGGTAGTGCTTTGCTGAATATCTTCTTACCCGAATATAATGGAACCCCATCCTCCACCTTATCTGGCTCCCATAATTCATCCTTTATTCCTCCACTTCTTAAAATTAAAGTTGCTTCATCCTTTGTAAAGTAGTTTGAAGTTAGAAGATAAGCTCCTGAGATGAAGTCGTGTATAGCTCCAATTATTGGCCCTCCGAATCTTGGAGAGAGGATGTGTTTTTCAACAAGCATTAATGCCTCTGCCTCTGCTCTTGCCTCTTCTGACTGTGGAACGTGTAAGTTCATCTCATCTCCGTCGAAGTCAGCGTTGTAGGGGGGGCAATTTCCTGTTAAAAAGCCGTTTGCAATGAAATTGTGTGTCTCTGAAGTTGTAGTTATGTCATAGACATAATCTACTTTTGTTTCTTCAATACTTACAATTTTTTCTTTTACAAATCCATTTTTAAGACATTTTTCTTTTATAAACTCATCAAAGGTAATAAATTTGGTGTTATTTTCTAACTTCTTAATGTTTCTGTCTTTTAGATATTTCTCTTTTGTAAGGAGGTATTCATAGGCATATCTTGCTAATGTTTCTTTTTTGTTAGCGTAGGTATAGCCAATTCTTCCAAAGAATTCTTTATGGTTGTATATTGAAGCGACATAAACTTTTGTTTTATATCCATCTTTTCTTACATTGCCTTCTTCAACTCTAACTCTCAACTCAATACCAAATTCTTTTAGCATCTCTTTAATGTCTTTAATGAATCTATCTTCATCAAATATCTCCTCAATTTTAGCTATTTTAAATGTTAGCTCTTTAAATGAAGTTCCATGATTTCTAATTTTTGGAGTTGTTAATTCAGAACCGAAGTAGGCAGATAAAAACTCTTTCTTTATATACTTTGGAGCAGTTTTAATCCAATTTGGAATGCCATACATCTTTTTAGTTTTATCTCCATCTACACAACCAAGTGCTTTTAATAGTATGCATAACGATTTTTTCCTAACTTCAAAGCTATAACCTTTACCTTTAATTATTCTTTTTTTGCCGTTGTAATCTGTTATTTCAGTTTCTCCTTCATGTAATTTTATCTCCTCTCCATCATAACCCAATTCTTTTAAGTCCTCTTTTATTGTTTTTAAATCCTCAATATCTCCTCTAAATGCAACTCTTGAATTTTTATTGTTTATTATTAAAGAACCATCTCCCATTACATGCCCAACAATCCTTGCCAATATTGATGCCTTCTGGTCATTGTATGTCAAAGGAATTAACTTCCTATCTTTTAGCTCATTAATAACTTTATTTTTGTAAGTTCCTCCAATGTCATCAATTACCTTCTTAATTTTTTCTTCATCAACTATTACTCTATTGTCATCTTCAAACATTGGGAAGTCGTTTGGATAGATTATAAGTTCATCATCAACTTTTAAATCCCCACATCTCTTTTTGCCATTTGTTGTATAGAATGGATGGTCTTCTGTTGCTACAATCTCTCTTTCAAGTTCTGTTTTTATTTTGTAAATCTTCTTTCCGTATTCATCTGCTTTCAATTTCCAATAGTTACTTAACGCTGTTAATTTTGGATTTAAACCATCTGAAGTTAAAACTTTGACATCTTTCCATTTATCTTCTAAGTCCTTAATTTTAATTAATTTTCCATCTAACAACACAGTAGTGTCTCCATCAACACATACACAGAGATTGTGTCTAAATGTTCTGTATGGAAGAACTCTGACTCTATGGGCCATAATGGACATTCTGTGTAGAGATGGCTGTCTGTTGTATAGGACAATATCTCCATCCATTAAATGCCTTTCAACTATATCTCCTTCTTTTATGTTTTCAGCCCAGAATTCTTTATTTCCTTCTGTTACTTTGACTTTATACTCTTGTTCTGTTCCATCCCTACCGATCATTTTTCTTATAACATAATTAACTCCTGGATGTTTCTCTGATCCATTTCTAAGGAGTTTTCTAATTCTCTCAATGTTGTATTTTGTTACTTTCTCTGGAACAGTTAATTCTTTTGCAATTATTTCAGGAACCCCAACTTCGTTAACACTGAGACATGGATCTGGAGATATAACAGTTCTTGATGAAAAGTTAACCCTCTTACCTGCTAAGTTGTATCTAAATCTTCCTTCTTTACCTTTCAATCTCTGAGCTAAGGTTTTTAATGGCCTTCCGCTTCTGTGTTTGGCTGGTGGTATTCCGGGAGCTTCGTTGTCAAAGTACGTGTTAATGTGATACTGCAAAAGATTCCACAAGTCCTCAATAATCAAATTCGGAGCTCCTCCTTCGATATTTTCTTCTAATCTATTATTTATCCTAATAATATCTACTAACTTGTGTGTTAAATCATCTTCACTCCTCTCCCCTGTATCTAAGGTTATAGATGGCCTTACAGTGACAGGAGGAACTGGTAAAACTGTGAGAACCATCCACTCTGGTCTTGCAACCTCTGGATTTATCCCAAGTAGAATACAGTCCTCATCTGGGATTTTTTCTAATATCTCCCTTACATCTGAAGGGGTTAGTGTTTTTTCTTCATTTCCGTCTATTTTATAGTATGTTGTTGGCTTTTCAAATTTTATATCATATTTCATCTCTCCACAGTGAGGGCAGACGGTTATTTTTGATGCCTCTTTATAAACCTCTTCACAGACCTCCCACTTATTCCCACCATCTCTCTCTAATTTTTCCATCTTTTCCAAAATCTCTTTTCTTTTTGTTTCGCTTATTGCAACTCTTCCACAGTGTGGACAAACTGCCTTTAATATTTTATAAATTGTTTTAGCAAATCCTATATGTATGACTGGCTTAGCCAACTCTATATGCCCAAAATGTCCAGGACACTCTCCAATTCTTCCTCCACATGTTTTACACACTAAACCAGGATCTATAACTCCCAATCGTGGATCCATAAGCCCCCCATCTATTGGATAACCATCCTCATCGTAGGTATCTGGTGTAACGATCTTTGCAACAGACATTTGTCTAATGTAATCTGGAGATAATAGCCCGAACATCATCTCTCCGATCTCTTTAGGAATTTCATATTTCTCCATAATCATCACCAGGCCTTAATTTTCACTTATAAATTTATTTATTAACTTATTGATTTATGATTAATTTATGATTTGCATGATTTAACCTGTGAGAATTTGAAATTCAAATAAAAGTTATAAGGTAGAAATAAAGATCATTACTTGCTTATTGCTTGTTATTATTTATTTTCTTCTTTAATCTCGCTCTTTTTTTCTTTTTCTTTTTCTAATTTATTAATAAAGTCCTCAAAATCCTCTAATTCTACTTTATCCTTGACTTTCATTCGAGGAAGTATACACATACTTTTTAATTCATCCAATAGCAACTTAAACGCGTAAGGTATCCTGACAAATGGAATTTTCTTTGAATTGTAAAGATTTTCAATCTCACCACAGATTGGACAATATTTTAACCCTCTTCTATAATCTAAGATTGCAAAATCCCCACATTTAGAACATATACAAATATCATATGGATCTGATTCATCCATAAGCCGTTCTTTTAATAGCATAGCCGCTCCGTGTCCTATCAGAACATCTCTCTCCATCTCTCCAAACCTTAATCCTCCTTCTCTCGCTCTTCCCTCTGTTGGTTGTCTTGTTAACACTTGGACAGGCCCTCTACTTCTTGCATGTATCTTTCCAGCAACTAAGTGATGTAGTTTCTGATAGTAAGCCACACCAATGTAGATTTCAACTTCAAACTTCTTTCCAGTTTTTCCGTCATACATTACCTCTTTACCATGAGATTCAAATCCTAATGCTTCCAACGCCTTTCTTAAATCCCACTCTGTTTCTCCTGTAAAGATCGTTCCATCAATTCTTCTTCCTTCTAACGATCCAACTTTTCCTCCGAGCATTTCCAATAACTGCCCGACAGTCATTCTTGATGGAATTGCGTGTGGGTTTATAATAATGTCAGGGACAATTCCGCTTTCTGTAAATGGGAGATCTTCCTGTGGAACGGTAAGTCCAATAACCCCCTTCTGCCCGTGTCTGGAAGCAAACTTATCTCCTAACTCTGGAACTCTGAGATCTCTAACTTTAACCTTAACTAACCTATTTCCTTCCTTTGTTTCTGTTAATATTACTTTATCTACATACCCTTCTTCTCCATGTCTAACAACAATCGACGAGTCCCTTCTTTGTGGTTTTACTTGTATTGTTATTTCGTGCTCTTCCAAGAACCTTGGAGGAGAGGTTTTACCAACGATCACATCTCCTCCTTTTACATGTGATTCAACTGCAACAATCCCATCTTCTTCTAAATGCCTATAACATTCCTCAGATCTGTATCCTCTAACTCCCTTATCTGGAACTTCGAATCTATCCATCTGTCCTCCGGGGTATCTTCTCTCACAGGTATCATAGGTTCTAAAAAACGTGCTTCTACCTAAACCTCTATCAATTGCTGATTTATTGAAGATTATTGCATCTTCCATATTGTACCCTTCATAGCTCATAATGGCTACAACAAAGTTCTGTCCTGCTGGTCTTTTATCAAAACCTAAGATTTCTTGATGTTTAGTTCTAACAATTGGCACTTGTGGGTAGTGGAGATAATGTCCTCTTGTGTCTAATCTCCACTTTATATTACTCATTGGTATTCCTAATGATTGTTTACCCATTGCCGCAGCCATCGTAATTCTTGGAGCAGAGTTATGCTCTGGATAAGGAGCAACCCCCGCACCAATACCTAATATGGTTAGTGGATCTATCTCTAAGTGAGTATGCTTTTCTGTTAATTCTTCTTCTGAAAGTGCAATGTATGCATTCTCCTCTTCTTCTGCATCTAAATATTCTATAACCCCTTCCTCAACCAAGTCAGAAAACGATATTTCCCCTTTCTTTAATTTTTCGATATGATCTTGTGTTAGTTTTGGCTTTCCATTCTCTACGACAATTAGCGGTCTAACGATTCTTCCCGCATCCGTGTTTATGTGTATATCGTTGCTTTCTTCGTTATATGCAACGGTTGTGTTTGGTGGCAATTCTCCTTGCCTTCTCTTTTCTCTCAAATGGTTTACGAGTTCTTCTGGTTTTTCGGTAGTTCCAACTAATTTACCATTAACATAGATATTAGCTTCCCTTGATACCAAGTTTTTCACCTAAAAATTTTATTTCTGGGGTGCAATAAATGATCTAATGAATGATCAAATAATCAATCGAATAACCTCATGGATCGAATATATAACCCTATGAATAATAACACATCTAAAAAATATTTTTTATGAAATCTTTGCTCCAAAGGATTTTAGGAGGTCTATAATTTTGCTATCATCTTCTTCCCTTGTAACTTTACACATTATTGCAAAGTTTTTGACAAGACCACAGTTTGGACCTTCTGGTGTCTCTGAAGGACATATCTTACCCCAGTGAGTTCCGTGCAGTTCTCTTGCTTCGAAGTGTGGTTGAGATCGTGAGAGTGGAGATACGATTCTTCTTAGTTGAGAGTTTGTTGCTAAATAACTTGTTCTATCTAACAGTTGGCTAACTCCTGTCTTTCCTCCAACCCATGTTCCTGTTGCCATAGCATGTTTTATTCTTTCAGTAAGTATATCACTCCTTACAGCAGCTTGAATTGATGGGGTCTTGTTTCTTAACGTTTGTCTCTCTAACTGATATTTTATATCTTTAACAAGTTGGCTGAATGCATATCTAAAGAGATCTTCCATTAAGTCCCCTGCTAATTTGGCTCTTTTATAGGCATAGTGATCTTTGTCATCTTCTTTTCTGTATCCGAAATATAGTTCTAATGCGTTTCTTGCCATTATTCCTAAGAATTTTATCTTCTTTGGGAAGTCCTCTTTGTTAACTCCTAAGTGAGGAAGTAGGTAATTGCATAATATCGTTTCTGCCCTTTTTATTCTATAATCTTTCGCTTGTCCTGGAGCAACTCTCTTTCCAATAAATTCTAATGCATCTTCTGGTGTGTTTATATTATGCTCTTCTCTTATCTCTTGAATATTTAAAACAATTTCCATAAAGAACCTTTCATCATCTATTGCATCCATTATGTCTTTATCTGTCTCAGCTCCAAGTGCTTTCATCAATACAATAAATGGTAGTTGTCCCGGCATTCCCGGAAATGTAGTATAAAGTAATCCATCTGGATGTCTTTCAACGGTGCATAAAGCCCTAAATCCGTGCCTTGTTGAAAAAACCTTTGCAACATCCACTATCTTCCCGCTTCTTTCTGCTTTTTCACATAAAATTCTGTTTGGAATTAGATCTTCCTGTGTTATTAAAACCTTCTCAGTTCCATTTATTATAAAGTATCCAAGTGGATCTTCTGGATCTTCTCCCATGTCTATGAGTTCTTCTCTTGATTTTCCATACAAGTGGCAGATTTTAGAGCCGAGCATTACTGGAAGCTCTCCGATATATACTTCAACAACATCTCCTTCTCTTTCTTCTTCTCCTTCTCCAATTATTGGAATCATCTCTAAATATAAAGGGACAGAATATGTTAAATCCCTAATTCTCGCTTCCATTGGAGTTATCTTCCTTGAAGATCCATCTGCCTCTTTTATAACTGGCTTACCTATCTTTATTTTTCCCAATTTTACTTTATATCCTCCAGAGATTTCTGTTTCGATGTAGCCAACTTCATCTATAATGCTCTGTAATCTATTTTCTACAAAATCGTTGTATGACTCGATCTGATGATCTATTAATCCGTGCTCTTTAAAATAAGCGTCTATCATTTCTCTCATGATTGCCACCTTTAAAACATGAACAGTCGAATATTTAAATAGATGACGATACTTATCTTACCATACCTATTAACCCTACATTTATATACTTGCCATATTGAATATACTATTTGGACTATCTTAAATTATAACTAATTGCAAATTGCCCAAACTAGCTTTGAACCAATCAAGGGCTGAGTAGATTAATTTTTAAACAATTCTCTTAATAACAAGACGATAAGCAACGCTAATACCTGCCGTTGGACTGTTTCTTGTTATCTTAATGACATCACCCTCCTTAGCCCCTATTTCTTGTATTACAGGATCGTCTTCATATATTTTAGGTAATTGCTGGATTTTTATGTTATACTTCCTTAAAATCTCATCTACCTCCTCCTTTGGAACGATCTCATGCTTTGGAACCAAGATGTGGCTTGTTACCTTCAAGATTATTCCTCCCTCTACGTTGTTAAAGAATAAGCAATACATTGAAGATGATGAAAATTTAAAATCAGAAAAAAGACAAACTTATACGATAAATGTGATGCATCCTTAAAAATATTTTGTTCTCATATTTATTTTTTACTTTTATATATTATTCAACATATTTGCATGTGTGAGTGTTTTTATGGCATGTGGATTTGATTAATATTATGAATATACATTAGTATTTATATATTTTTATACTTTGTTGAAAGGTATTTATAATTTTATTTTTATAACTTCCTTATTTTTAAATAAGCCAGAGATCCCACGATCAGTGAAAACAATGCTGAAAATCTATACATGTTTGCAATTCCCAAAATATCTGCTAAAAATCCAAATGAAACAGCACCTATAAACATCCCTATATTCATGCTTGTAGTAAACAGTCCCATCGCTTCTCCCTTTCTTTGAACAGGAATATCTCGAACTGCTAAAGATAAAGTAGATGTGGATGATGCTGAACTACCAATTGCTACGACCGTTAAAGAGATCAGCATACTTAAAAAGGTCGTAGATTTTGAAAGAGAAAACATCCCAAGGGAAATTATCAAAACCCCGAATATAATCATAACACTTCCAAATTTGTCAAATAATTTCCCAACTTTTCTTTGAAATATTGCCATTAAAATGTTTGTAGATGCAATCATGAATCCAACTTGTCCTAATGAAATTCCGTAGTTAATTGCATAGAGGGAGAGGTATGCATAAATTCCTGCATTTATCATAACGTTAGAAACATTTACAATAAACGAATAAAAAAATTTCTTATCTTTTAAAAACTCAAATGAAAATAATTTATATAAGCTTAACTCCCTCAATTTACAATTTTTCCCAAATTTTATATCCTCTAATTTAAAATAGCTTATAATTGCCGCTAAAATTCCTAACATCCCACAAAAATAAAATGGAGTTTTTATCCCATAAATGTCTGCAAGAGCCCCTCCAATAAAAGGCCCTATCCCAAAACCCAAAGTTATTGCTGAATTAAACACCCCCATATATTCTCCCAATCTTGTCTTTGGAGCTATCGATGCAATGTATGATCCCGCTACAGGAGTTACAAACGCAGAAAACACTCCTGTAAGTATTCTAACTATTAAAAATCCCAAAACACTTTCTACAAAACTATACATCAAAGTAAATACCCCATAAAAAAGCGTTCCCATAACAATAAATATCTTTTTTCCATAGATGTCTGATAGTACACCTACTGGAATCTGAGCGAGTGTTCTTGCAAATGCAAAAGAACCAAATATCAAACCGATCTCTAAATTAGTAGCTCCCAATGTTTTAGCATAGACCGCAAGTATTGGAGCAATAAATCCAACCCCCAGCATTGTCGTAAAGGTCGTAATCCAGATTATTAAGATATTTCTCTCTAATTTAAACCCTCCCATCATAAAATCACCAAACTTACAAATGCTTAAAATGATATTTACAAAAGCATTTAAAAACCTTCTCCCAATGTGATTTTAGTTATTTAATTTAAATCAAGTTGGTGAGATCATGGAAAAAAAGAAAATGCATATAATTCCTGTGATGGATTTAAAGGAAGGCATGGTAGTGCATGGAAAGAGCGGAATGAGGAATAAATATCAACCATTAAAATCAGTTATATGTGAAACACCAGATCCTATTTGTTTAGCAAAAGAATATAAAAAAAGAGGGAGTGGGAAGATTTATATAGCTGATCTGGATGCGA
The DNA here is from genome assembly GCA_013153845.1 of Methanococci archaeon. GTDB lineage: Archaea > AGJL01 > Methanococci > Methanococcales > Methanocaldococcaceae > Methanocaldococcus. The sequence goes on from JAADDS010000011.1 coordinate 35,441, forward strand.
TATGTGGAGAAGGAGATAATCTCAATTTAATAAAAAATATCGATTTTATAAATAAAATTGTTGATGCTGGAATAAAAACAGGAGAGGATTTAGATAGGGTTAGGGAATATTTAAATAAAAACGATAAAGCAATAATCGCAACAGAAACGTTGATAGATAAAGAGTTAATATCTGAGAAGAATATAATTGTAAGTTTGGATTTTAAAGATGGAAAACTTTTAAACTATACTGTGGAAGAAGTGCTTAACCTTGTTAGAAAAGATACGCCTTTAATAATATTAGATATATCGTCAGTAGGAACTGGAAGAGGAATTAATATGAAGTTGATAAATGAAGTATTAAACTTAAATAAAGGAAAAAATCCCATATACGTTGGAGGAGGAGTAAAAGATATAGTTGATATTGAAAAATGCTATGCTTTGGGAATAGATGGAGTTTTAGTAGGGACTGCAATCCATCGCGGAGTTATCGATCTTGAAAAGGTTATAAAAACGTTTGAGAAATTTTAATGAATTTTTTAATAAAATATTTTTAAAATATTTTAACAACCATAAAATTTTTATCTTGTTTATTTATACTGTTTAGCTTTTGGTTTCATGTTTTTAATAATCTCTATAAACCTCCCTATCACTTTATCTCTCAACCCTTCAACAAACTTTAAGCTACCTGCACACTCATGCCCTCCTCCATCCAAAGATGCCTCTGGAATTTCCTCCATTAATTGCTCAACGATCAAATTCAGATTAAAGTCATATATCTCATTAACAGCGTCTGTTGCTCTAACAACTCCAAAGTCAGGGCCGTAGGAGAGGGTTATAATTGGCTTATCCTCCCCATACTTTTGAACAATATAATCGTGAGCAAATCCAGTTGTTTTTCCTGGGGCTGGGAACGTGAACTTGTGAGCATATTTCTCAACATCTAAGGTATTTAATATAATTCCATTCTCTAAAAACTCTGTCTTTAAAGCTGGAATAACAGCTCTCATCTGCCTTTCAACCATCTTCATTGCTTGTTCGTATAGTATATCTATTAAGTTCTCATGCCTTCCAAATTCGTTGATGTTTGTTGCCAATATATCATCAACTATCCCCTTACCATCCATAAATCTCAAATAAAATGCCTCAAAATCCATACATAAAGCTATTTTCTCTAAATACTCTCTATCATAAGTTCTTCCTTTACCATACTTCTTACTAAGTTCATTTAATCTTTCAATAGATATTTTAACATACTGATCTGCTTCATCCCCTTTTGCGTGATCTCCAACAATTGCAATTCCAGGAATGTGTTTTATAAACTCCTCAACCTCAGGATTGATCATTCTCGCTATTTCAGTTCCTAAAACACCAGCGGTTAAGTTGCTATCTCCTCCAACCAAATAAGGGTTTACGTGGGCATCCACATAATCGTCAACTTCAACCTTTCCATCCACAACCTCTCCAGGGAAGTGGTGATCTATAACAATAACCTCTATGCCGTAAGCTTTTGCTTTTGATATTGCTGGAATATCCTCATCAGTACTTCCATTATCAATTAAAACAATTAAAGGTAGTTTTTGCCCAAATTTTAATGCATCCTCTATGGAAAATACCAAATCTTTCGTTACATCCTCTAATTCATAGAAGGGAGCTTTTGATGGCCTCCTTTTAAAGAAGTGCCATATTGCATCTACATCTATTGCAAACTTATCAATTATTGGCAATATTGCCTTTTCTAATGCAATTCCTCCACAATAACCATCAGTATCTGCATGATGTCTAACTATGATCGGTCTTCCGTCTAACACTGCCTTTCTAATTCTCTTAGCAACATCTATCATTTTAGGTCTTAACTTCTCTAAAACCTCACTTTTAACTAAAAATGGAATATCCTTTGCTGGCTCTGCTCTTCTATCGATCTCTTCTTCTATCTTTTTTCTGATTTCTTCTGCCTCCTCTCCTTCCAATTTTTGAAGCTTTATCCTCTCAATCTGCAATCTTCCGTCTCTTATTGTTACTCTTCCAATAACATCAACAATATCTCCTACCTTAACTTCGGGATGTGCTCTCAAACCTGCTATTTCTAAGGCAGCAACCCAAGCAAAGTCGGTTCCGTCTGTTATTGTAAATACAGTAGGCCCCGGTGTCTGAACTATTTGGACAACCTCTCCTCTTAAATGCACCACTTGATCTCTCATTTCGATTAAATTTTGTGATATATCTTTTATTGTAGTTAAAGGAACCTCTTTTTCAAATTCTACTAAATCGTATGTAGATAATGGAATATATTTAAAGTCAATTTCTCTTTTTTCTGGCCTAACATCCATTGCTTGAACTATGATTTCATCACCAACGTTCAAGTTTTCAAGTCGTAAACTTATCATATCTCTTGGCCTTAAAAGCCCTCTAACTTGATCGTTTAGGTTGATAAAAGCACCATATTTTTCAATTCTCGTAACAGTTCCTTTATAAAACTTCCCTGGCTCAACATCATAGATTGTGGCTAATTCATCAAACACATACACATTTCTAAGACCTTTTTTCCTTTCTTCCTCTTCTTTCAAACACTTATCACATAATGTCCTATCTTTAAAGTCAGGATACTTTCCAATTATCGCTCCGCATCTATCACATTTGACAACCTTTCCGCTTCCACCACAAAAGTCGCATTTCTCATATATTGGTATTTTCCCTGTTCCTTTACATTTTGGACATGGAATTTCACCATAATCAAGATCATAATTGGCTCTTTTAGAAACTCTTTTCATATGTTGCTTTGGTGAAAATTCATCTATAAACCCAGTTCCTTCACAAACAGGGCAAGTTTTATATCTAACAACTTTCTTTCCAGTTCCTTCACAAATTGGACATTTCACTATCATGTTCTCCCCCAAAATAATTATAAAAAAAGTTCTTTAAATTTGGACTGTATTTTTATTGAGTGCATCAAAAATTAAAATAGATTGCAATGTATATTTAACATTTTAACAACAATTTGATAATTCTTTAATAGATATTCTGATAAGCAATATAATGTTTTGATCACATATATCGGTTGTTATTTATCGATCGTTGTTTATATAGTTTTCGTCCAAAGTTCGTTAAAAATAGTTAAAAGTAAGAAATTTACACTTTAATGGAATTTTGGCTGTGAAGAACATAGCATAGGAAGAGGTAGTGGCTTAATTGGATAACCTTCTATTTCTTTCTGTATTAACTTTATTAACTCCTCTAAACCCATTTTTTCTTTGTGAGGTTTTTTTAGTGTTGATTTTTTTCTAACAGTTACTGTTAATTTATCTGATTCCATTTCCTCATCTCCAATAACTACAACATAAGGAATCCAGTCCCTTCCTGCATTTCTAATCTTTTTACTTACACTATCTTCCCTGTCATCAACATCAACTCTAATGTTGTTTTCTCTCAACTTCTCAGCAACTTTTAAAGCATAGTCATAGTGTCTCTCAGCTATTGGAATAACTCTAACCTGTATCGGAGAAAGCCAGACAGGCAACATTGGAGCGTTTCCTCTTTCTGCTTCTATTGCAGCTTTTTCAAGCAAACCGCATAAAACCCTCTCGATTGAGCCAGTTGGAGAGCAGTGCAGTATTATTGGATAAATCTCTCCTTCATTTGTATGCACTTTTATATTAAATCTTTTAGCACTCTCTACATCAATCTGAACTGTTGGATTTTCAATAGGTCTTCCTAAGCTGTCTATTACAGCAATATCTACCTTACCAACCCAGTAATGTTTTCTTTTTGGTAAAATTTCCAATATAATGTCTTTTCCAGTTTTTGATTTATACTCCTTTGCTATCTTGAAAAACCAGTCCCTATGCTCATCAAAGAAGTCCTTTGTGAATCTAAAAATTACAGAATAGCTTAGATTTAAATCATCTCCTGTCTTTAAACATTCCCAAAATTGCTTTTCAAACTCTTCCATTGCTTGCTTTAAATCTAAGCAGACAGTATGCATATCTGGCATTGTAAAGCATCTTAATCTTTTTAACCCAACTAACTCTCCTCTCTGCTCATATCTAAAACTGTAAGTTGATAACTCATAGAGTTTTAAAGGCAAATATCTTGGCAACAAATACATATCTTTTTTCATCATAAACTGTCCAAAACATGCTGCAAATCTCAACATTAACTCTTTATTTCCCTGCCTAAACCTATACTGCCTCTCTCCAAATTTGTCAGCATGTTCTCTAATAGCTTTATTACCTAAATCATACATAATTGGTGTCTCTACTGGCATAGCTCCCATATCAACAACTAAGTTATAGACATAGTCAGCCAATAGATCTCTAATTAACTTACCTTTTGGATACCATCTAAAATGCCCGGGGTCTGATGCTTCTTCATAACTGCATATATCTTTTTCTTTGATAAACTTTACATGTGGTGGTTCATCATGCTCTTTATGTTCTTTTATTCCCAACTCATGTTTAGCCAGTGCTAAGAGTTCTTCATCTTTAATTATATCTATATTTTCTTCGTTCAATTCAACTATCTCCTCTGTTTCAGGATTCAAAAGGTAAAATTTTGATTCTTCTCCTTTTTCTTTTTTCTCTTCCTTAGCAATAATCTTTCTCGATAGCTCACTCAAAGGATGTCCTTTACAGCTAATTTTAAATGCCTTATACCATCCGAATGGTGCTCTTAAAACGTTATAGCCCCTTTCTTTTAAAATGCTTTCAATATCTTTTAAAACCTTTACTGCTGTTTCTGGAGAGGATAAGTCGCTTGATAAATGAGCATAAGGATAAACAACTATATTATTTACTTTTAACTGATTAGCTACCTTTTCAATCTCTTCAACCGCTCCTATAACAGATCCTTCCGGGTTGTTTTCATCCTCTATCTCTACCGCAATAAAACAAGCCAAACACTCATCCAACTTGCCTTTTAAGTTTTCTGTTTCTTCTGCAATCTTTGTTTTTTGTTTTGCCTCAAATTCTAAGTAATCAGAGTGGATTAATAGCATCTTCATATTATCCCTCAATTAACGTTAATTTATTTTTTATTTTTAGTATTATTTGTTTTATTTTTTAATGTAAGGATAAATATATACGTAAATTCCAAATAAGTAAGTTCTACCCTTTGTTTAATATACTGTCTTTTTAATCATTTTATTTCTTTACATCCCTTCATATTTTATTTGTGATCTATTTATATTATTTTTGTTGCAATTATTAAACAGAAATATTTCTTCAAAAACTAATTATAACTTAACTATTTCAAAATAGGTGTTAACAATGGGACATCTAACACTCAAAGATGCGGTATTTTTAACAATAACCTCCATTGTTGGTGGGGGGATTTTTGTCCTATCTCCGCTAACATATCTGTTATTTGGAAAATCAATAATATGGGGTTGGATTTTGTTGATATTTATATCTTTAATTATGGCTTCTCCCTTTGCATATGCAACAACCAAAATAAGTGAGAGTGGAGGTGTCTACAAGTTTGTAATGAAGATTCTTGGAAGAAGAATAGGAACATTTTCAGCATATATTCTTTGGTTATCTGGAGTTTTCGCTCTTTCTGGAGTTGTATCTTTTTTTGAAATAGTTTTTAATACAAAATTTAATGTTCCCCATGTTGGATTTTGTTTAATAATTACTCTAACATTGTTAATCCTTGCCGGAATTAAGATCGTTGGCAATTTTGTTAGGATATTTGGGGTTCTTACAATATCTATAATTTTATATATAGTATTTCAAAATGGCATCGATCTCAATTGCATATATCCTTTTAACTTAAAAACTGCAATTTTAACAATATACTTCGGTCTTTGGACATCCACAGGTTGGGAAGGAATAACAATGCCATTATCTGCTTTTAAAGACCAAAAGACAATCGCTTACGGTCTTTTAATTGGAACACTAATCATAGGAATACTTTACTTCCTCTTTGCCCTCACAGTTATTTCTCTAAATGTAAATACAAGCAACATAACCGAGATATTAAAGTGTATAATTGGAAATAATTCCTTTTTATTAATAGGAATGCTGACTATAATTTCAAGTTGTGCTTTTAGTGTTCTATTCACTTTATCATATATGCCCTACGGAATGGGAAAAGATAGGATCTTTCCAAATATCTTTATAAAAATAAAAAAAGGAATTCCAACAAGAGGAGTTTTGTTGAACTCACTGCTTGTGATGTTATTGCTTATCTTCAATGCAAAAACCCTCGTAGATATGAGCATGTTTCTAACATTAATTGCTTATTTTTTGCTCTATCTCTCAGTTTTTAAAGAATCATCTGGCAAAATAAAAGCAATATCTCTCGTCTCAATGTTAATTTCTGGATCATTGGTTGTGTTTAGAATTTACTCCTATATATCTCCACATTAATAAAAGAATTATTAAATATATACATTTACATACGTGTTTATCAAAGATTATTAAAGAGATAATAAAAAAGAAATAAAAAATTAAAAATTAAGTTAAGAGATTAAAATAAACAATAAACGAGGCAACAAAAAAGAAAAAAGAGGGAAAACATGGTTGTAAATTATGAAATATTAAAAAAATATCCTCTCTGCAATAGATGTTTTGGAAGATTGTATGCAAAACTCCTCCACACGACAAATGAGGAAAGAGGGAAGGCGTTAAAACTTTTCAAATTATTAGAACTTGAAGCAAAAATAAAAAAAGCAAAAGAAGAAAACAAATCCTACGATGAGGAATTAAAATTTCTTAAATGCATAGTAAAAAGTGGAATTGAAAAGACAAGGTTGTTGAATGAAATTAAAGAGAAAGATATAAAAAAAGAGATCTGCCCTTGGTGTAGGGATATATTTAATAAAGAGAAGATGGAAAAGATACTAAAAAAAGTAGAAGATCTTCTAAAAAACTACGAATTTGAAACATTTTTAATTGGCACCCATCTTCCACAAGAGATCAAGGACTTAGAAAAAGAAATTGAAACGGAATTTATGGAAAGTATAAAACAGGAATTTGGAAGAGAATTTGGTAAAATGTTAGCACTTAAATTAAACAAATCTCCAGATAAAGAATATCCAGATGTTGTTATTCATATAAATCCATACAGCGAGGATATTTACTTACAAATCAATCCATTATTTATTAAGGGAAGATATAGAAAATTAGTTAGAGGGATCCCTCAAACACGGTGGGTTTGTGGAAAATGTAGAGGAAAAGGTTGCGAGCTCTGCAACTATACTGGCAAAAAATACCCCACATCAGTGGAGGAGATCATTGCCAAGCCGTTTTTAGAGGCAACAGGAGGGATTGATGAAAAGTTCCACGGTGCGGGAAGGGAAGATATAGACGTTAGAATGTTAGGAGACGGTAGACCTTTTGTTTTAGAGATTAAGGAGCCAAAAATAAGGAAAATCGATTTAGAAAAAATTGCAGAAGAGATCAATAAAGACGGAAGAGTTGAAGTTCTAAATTTAGAGTTTGGAGTTAGAAAAGACAAAGTTTTCTTTAAAAACACCCCACATAGAAAAACATACAGAGCATTGGTTGAATGTTCTGAAAAAATATCTGATGAGGAGTTAAAACTTCTCGAAAAAGAACTTGAAAACAGAACTATATACCAAAAAACCCCAAAAAGGGTTTTACACAGAAGAGCTGATTTAGAGAGAATCCGTAAGGTATATAAAGTTAAAACAAGTAAAGTAGATGACACTCATTTTGAGATGATCATATATTGTGATGGAGGACTGTATATAAAAGAATTAATTAGTGGAGATGATGGGAGAACAAACCCATCCGTCTCATCCATATTAAACAAGAACTGCATCTGTAAGGAGTTAGATGTTTTAAAAATACATGATAACGACCTTTTAGAAAAAGATCAATAAAACAGCAAAAAACAGAATGCATATAAATAGAAAATTTAAAAAAACTTTAAAAAACTTGTAAAAACCCTGTTAAAAAAGGTGAGTGTATATGGTTCAGATGAGTGAAGGATTCAGAAGAAAAACAAGAAAAAAATTAACAAAACACCCAAGAGAAAGAGGAATGTGTCCGATAACAAGAGCATTAAGAGAGTTTAAAGAAGGGGAGTATGTTCACATTGTAATAGATCCATCTGTTCACAAGGGAATGCCTCATCCAAGATACCACGGAAGGACAGGAATTGTAGTTGGTAAACAGGGAAGAGCATTTATTGTCAAAATCAGAGATGGAGGAAAATATAAAAATATAATTGCCTATCCACAACACTTAAAGCCAACCGCTTAAATTTGAAGTAAAAAATATAAAATAAAAAAATAAAAAAAGCAAACACTTAAACTATCTTATTTTAACTTTTAGTTTTTCGTAAATCTTATTTTAATCCTAATTATTTGTTTTAATTAATTTTTCTAAAACTTTTTATTACAAAAAATATATATGAGTTATAGCAAATGATCTTTTTGCATGTATAATTACCTACCTCTCTATAATTATGCATTAAATACTGTGATTATATGGGAGAAGGGCCTATCAATAAATTTTTCAAGAGGGAAACGATGATCGGAAAAAAAATAATCAACGAGAGGATAATTACCATCTCAGAAGCATCGGAAATCATGTATGAGAGAGCGAAAATTGGAGAGTTATCGTATGAGCAAGGGTGTGCATTAGATTACCTGCAGAAGTTTTCGAAATTAGATGCAAATGAGGCAAAAAAATTAGTAGAAGAGTTGAAATCACTTGGAGTTGATGAGAAAACCGCGGTTAAAATAGCAGATATTCTACCCGAGGATATTGACGATCTGAGGGCAATATACTACAAACGAGATCTACCTGAAAATGCTGAAGAGATCTTAGATGTAGTTAGAAAATATATTTAAGTTTTTTATTAAACACTTAAATTTGTAGATTTAAATTAAGGGTGAAATTTTATGGTTAGAGGGCAATATAAAACTAAAAAAAGACATGAAGAAGGAATCTCCTTTCCTAAAAAAAATAAACCGCAAAAATTTGAAAACTACGCTTGGGTATTAGATTACCTCCCCTATGGTTATACTGACAAGCCAAACGAGCCAATAGTCCAAGGACTCGGAGAATATCAGTTTCTACTAATGGAAATGAGTCCAAAACCAAATGTAGAGATAGAATTAGGAGAAAGGGTCTACATCGGAAAAGGAAAAAGAGATAAGATAGATCATGTAATCAAAATGATAAAGTATGAGACACTAACATCAACTGCAAAATCAGAGTTAATATACAGTATAAGTGAAGCTGTAAAAATGCAGGAAGAAAGATTTATAAGATTTTTCAACGAATGCCCTCCAATAACTACTCGATTACATACATTAGAACTCCTTCCAGAAATTAAGAAAAAATACATGTGGAAAATAATAGAAGAGAGAGAAATAAAAAAATTTGAAAGCTTTAAGGACTTTGAGGAAAGAATTGGAAAAAATCCAGTAAGAATTATTGCTAAAAGGGTTGAAAAAGAACTTTCAGATGATAAAAAAGACAAATACTACCTCTTCGTAAAATGGAAAAAAGGTATCATATTAAATGAAGAAGACATGGCATACTACTTAAAAGAGTAAGATAAAATGGAACAAATAAAAAGAATAATAAATAAACAATAACAGGCAAGAATAGATAAAAATACGAAGTTCTACAACAGAAATTTAGAAAATTCTCGAATTTCTTTAAGTTTTCCAAAGTTAAGGAGGCCGATCTCAGTTATAGCAACAACTTCCACATCTAAATAATTTTTTCGTATAATCTTTGAGGAAGGGGAATTGTTAATCAGATCATTTCCCGGAGATAAGGGATTAAATGCAGGTAATACAACATATCCTTTTAGATTATTATCCTTTAAATCTTTTAAATCTTTATTTTCATAAATTAAATAAACCGGAAATTTAACAACAGCCCCAACTTCATCCCTAAGCTTAACAGAAGGATGCTCATGACCCAATATAAAAAAATCACTTTTGTTAATAACATCATCATCTAACATCCGATCTCCATGAAAAATTAAATATTTACCAAGTTTTAGATAATCAACCACATCTAACGGAAGAGAAGAATCATGATTTCCTCTTATTAATATTAAATCTACATAATCATTCAATATTGAGATAAACTCCTTTAAAAATTCTATCTCTCTTTTATATGGCATAAAATTATGTTTAATGTCTCCATTAATCACTAACTTATCTATCCTATATTTTTCAATAATGTTTAAAGCATTTTTCACAACCTCATCCTTTTGCAAATTGGGAAAATTAGCCCCACCCTCTCCAAAAAGCACATCAAATCCAATATGTGTATCTGAGATTATCCCATACTTCTTATAAATTAAGCATCTATCAATCGTTATATAAAAATCTCTAATTTTAATCTTATTCATCATAACAATCCCTTACATGTTCCGATCAGCAGAAAATCAAACCTTCAATAAACTTTAAATGACATCAAAAATAAATCGAAATAAATAACAAAAATTAGAAATAAAATTTAAATAATCCAAAAATAACAAAAACAACAAATAAACAACAAGAAAGTGGATATACAAAGTGCAAATAAAAATAAAAATTAAAGATTTTAGAGAAATTATGCCTGCTCAACAAGCAATCTTGCAGTTTCTGGCGTGTATCTCCAATCAGCAGGTAGAACTCCCCTTCCTTTGTAGTATTTAACTAATCTTCTAATTTTTGATTCAATTAACTGTAAACCTCTCTTTGAGTGCAAATCCTTAGGATGTTGTTCTAAATGCTTTCTTAAATTAACCGCCCTTCTCATTAAATTTAAAAGATCCTCTGGGATTTTTGGATAGAGGTTATTTTCCTTCATTATCTTGCTTATCTTTTTTCCAGTAATTAACTTTACATCTGGAATTCCGTACGTGTCTCTTAATATCAAACCAATCTGTGCTGATTGATAACCTTTCTTAGCCAACTCGATAACTAACTCTTCTACCTGCTCCGGTGTATAGTTGACCCATTCAGGAACTTCCTCCCTGACAGGCCTCTTTGAACCGGAGCGACCTCTTTTTCTTGCATGCATTCTTGCCATTATATCACCTCGATGGTCGCCAGTCCAAAGAGACATTTTTATTTTTTAATGTTTTTATTTGGAATTAATTTATTTTTAGGTGTCTCTTTGGCTGTTTTGATAAGCTATTTTCTACTTTATCGCTACGCGATGGTAATCTTTTTATGCAGAAAATCCATTATAAAATATATCGCTTTTAATGAACATACATTATAGGGATATATATAGTTTTTGGTGATTACCATGTTATTGAAAATCGAGAATTTACACGTATGTAGGGGAAAAAGAGAGATCTTAAAAGGGGTAAACTTAGATGTAAAAGAGAATGAAATTCATGCAATAATCGGGCCAAATGGAGCAGGAAAATCAACACTTGCTTATACGTTAATGGGAATTTCTGACTATTCTCCAAGCAAGGGAAATATAATATTTAAAGGAGAGAGAATTAATGAAAAAAACATTACAGAAAGAGCAAGGATGGGAATGACCTTAGCATGGCAAGAACCCGCGAGATTTGAAGGGATAAAGGTTAAAAATTATTTAACACTTGGAATGAAAGAAACATACAAAAAAGATAAAGAAACTATGGAAAAAAAGATCAGAGAGGCATTAAAATTGGTAAACTTAGATCCAGATAAGTATTTAGATAGATACGTTGATGAAACGTTAAGCGGTGGAGAAAGGAAAAGGATAGAATTGGCATCAATAGTTTGCATGGAGCCAGATCTTGCAATATTAGATGAGCCAGATAGTGGAATAGATATAGTTTCTTTTGATGAAATTAAGAGAGTTTTTGATTATCTAAAAGACAGAGGATGTTCCTTATTGGTAATAACGCATAGAGAGGAGTTAGCAGAACATGCCGATAGGGTCTCTTTAATATGTGCCGGAGAAGTTATAAAGAGTGGAGATCCGAAAGAAGTTGGAGAGTTTTATAAAAAAGAATGTGGAAAATGCTATAAAAAAGTTCCTGAGGAAAAGGAATGAGTTAATTTACACCTCCGAGCGAAGCGAGGAAGGTGTTATAGGTATCGCAATAGGAGCTTCTCCTATGCTGGAGGAAATGCTATAAAAAAGTTCCTGAGGAAAAGGAATGAGTTAATTTAGAATATTATGTTAGAACATTAATAAATAAAAAATAATCATGATTATAAAAATCATTAGATAGACGTGAGAAAATGAGCATCAAAGAGGAATTAATGGAGATAATTGAAGCGATTAAATATACATCTGAAAAACCCGAAGAGATCGTTCATGGGAAAGGGCCGAGAATCATCGTTAAGGAAAGTAAGATAATAGACGTCCAAGGAGATGAAGGAATCATCTTAGAAGGAAAAGAAGAAAATGGAATTATAAAAACAAAAATAATAGTTAAAAAAGGTTATAAATTCAAATATCCCATACATATGTGCTTTGGAATAACCGAGGAGAATATATCTCAAATAATAGACGTGGAGATTATTTTAGAAGAAGATAGTTCCATCTCATTAATGTCTCACTGTTCATTTCCGAAAGGAAAAGGAATTAAGCATATAATGAACGGCATTATAAAGATTGGGAAGAATGCAAGATTTTCCTACAACGAATTCCACTATCATGGAGTAGATGGGGAGATCTTAGTTAAACCAAGTATGAAAGTGGAGATAGAAGAAGGAGGAATTTACATCTCAAACTTTACATTAACAAAAGGAAGAATAGGAGTGTTGGATATTGATCAAGAAATTATTGCTGGAAAAGATGCCATAATTGACATAACAACAAGAACCTATGCAATAAAAGAAGATGTGGTCAAAGTAAATGAAGTTGTAAAACTAAATGGAGAGAATGCAAAATGTATCATAAAAAGTAGAGGAGCATCAATGGATAACGCAAAGATAAGCTTAAAATTAAAGATAGAAGGAAACGCTCCATACAGTAAAGGGCATATCGATTGTGCTGAAATAGTTAAAGGAAACGCAGAAGTTGAATCAATTCCGATAGTTGTTGTTAGGGATGATAGAGCAAGAATAACCCATGAAGCAGCAATTGGAAGTGTGGATAAAAAACAACTTGAGACCTTAATGGCAAAAGGGTTAGATGAAGATGAAGCAACAGAAATAATCGTTAAAGGAATGATCGGAGATCTCTAACTAAAAACAACTATCATTAACTAAATTCGGCGATGATGACAATTTCGCTATCTGAACGATGATGACTACTCCCGCAACTGAGCCACTTTTTATTTAACCCAATTAAAACCATAACTTCCCAACTATTTTATTAATTCTTCTTTTTTTATTTTTTATAGATTAATTTTGTTTTATCAACCTTTGGAGGTGCCTACCTTGATAAATGAAGTTATCATAACAACAAAAAAAGGAGAAAGAAATAATAAAGCACCAATAGGAGTTTATTTTAAAAATGGAGATGAAGAAGTTGTTATGCATCTTTTTTACGGATCTCATACCTTTGAAAATATGACAAAAGATGAGTATTTTGCAGTGAACATAACGCATCCTCTTGAGATAGCAAGGGCTGTTTTAGATGATGAAGACGAATATGATCTCTTTAAAGGAATCCCCTACTTAAAAAAAGCCCAATGCGTAAAATTCTATCGCGTTATTAATCGACAGCTGATTACTAAAAAAGATGAATTTGGAGAAAACAAACTTATGATAATTAAAGGAGAAAAAATAGGAGAAAAGATACTAAGTCGAGATCTATATATTTATAACAGGGCAGACGGGTTGTTAGTTGAAACTGCCATTCTATACTCACGACTAACCTCCAAACATATAAATATAGATAAAAACAAAAAAAATGAAATGATAAAAGAGATCTGCAAGTATTTCCAAATAATAAAAAAAGTAGGAAGTAAAGAGCACAAGGACATTGCAATAAAGATTATAGAGCATCTAAAAGAAAAAAAGAAATAGAGGATGAACTTGAAATTTGATTACTAAATTAAAATAAACCAATCTGTAAAAATTATAAACAAATAAAAAATAAAAATAAAACCAATGCGTGATCACTATGTCAATCTTTTTCTTTGAAAGAAACAGCGAAAAAAACATAATAAACAACCTGCGACTAATGATTCAAAAATCATTAAAAGGTCTTGAACTTTTAAAATACTATATGAAAACGAGGGATAAAAAAATACTTGCTGAAATTATAAAAATAGAAGAAGAAGGAGACGAAATTACCAAAACCATAAGAATAAACTTAGAAGAGGCCTTTCTTCCAAATATGAGAAGAGAGTTATCAAGATCTGCTGAATTGCTGGATGAAACATTGGATAGTTTAAAACATGCCGCAATGCTTTACGAACTATTAAAAACGGACTTTGACGAATATCTAAATAATGAAATAAATATCATCCTCAAAATAACTGTGGAGATGTTCAAATATCTTGAAGAAGTGTTAAACATTATAGAACATGGAGGAACATTAGATCCAACAATAAAAGAGATTAAAGATCGAGAGAAATTTATAGATGACATATATCAAAACAGAATTTACAAATATCTAATAAATCTTGAAGTAAAATCATTCTGGGAAGGGAAGATCATATGTGATTTTATCGATAATGTGGTAAATATAAGCGATTATATTGAAGATGTAGCAGATGAGCTTCACATCATCTATCTACATATAAAATAATCAAATAAACTGCAACAAATAAAAAAACAAATAAAAAAGAAACCTCAGAGAAAAACAGGGTGATTTTCATAGGAATAAATTTAGAAATGATCATTAGCTTTTACCTCCTCTTCATTCTTGGGGCAAACAACGTTGCTAATGCCATAGGAACAGCATACGCTTCAAGAGCAACATCCTATAGAAACTTGTTAATATTATTTAGCATTTCAGTAATAATAGGATCTCTCTGTGCCAAAAATGTAGGAGATACCGTTAACAGCTTATCCACAAATGCAACAATCGCCCTAACAATAACTGCAATAGTTATGACTCTATCCACCTATAAAAAAATTCCAATCTCCCTACACACAATAATCATCTGCTCGTTGATAGGGCTCACATCTAACTACAATAACCTTCACAAATTTGGAGAGATACTGCTAAGTTGGATCATCTCCCCAATTATTGCCCTAACAATAGCTTATCTTTTATATATAATTTATGAAAAGATAAACATTCCCACAATTAAAAAAATAAACATGACAAGGGTTTTATTACTACTCAGTGCGGCAATAGTTGCATTTAACTTAGGAAGCAATGACCTCCCCACAATATTGGGAACATGGACAACTTCACAATCAATTTTTTTAATAGGAGCAATTTTTTTATGCTTAGGAGCTTGCCTTTATGGAAACAAGATCTCAGAAACCATCTCTACAATAACAAATCTAAGCGTTAGATCTGCTTTTATAGCACAACTCTCAGGAGGATTGGCAGTTACAATATTTACAGCACTTGGAATGCCTGTTTCAACAACCCAGGCAATAGTGGGGGGAATTTTAGGGGTTGGATTGACAAAGGGAATAAAAACCGTGCGTTGGAAAGTTTTAAAAAGGATAATATTTTGGTGGACAGTGGCTCCAATACTTGCATTGATCTTTGGATTTTTTGTTGGAAGGTTGATAAAATGAATAAAATAAATAATATTGAACAGGAACTTCTAAAGCAGTTAAAAAATTGTAGAAAACTTGTAGTGATAGGATTAGGAAACGAATTAAAGGGAGATGATTTTATAGGAATATACATTATAAAAAAACTTGTTAACCACTACAACACAAATAAAGAAAAAAATAAAAAAAACGAAGAAAAAGACAGCGAATTTGAAGTATTCAAATTAAGGAATTTATGTATCATAAATGCAGGAACAGTTCCTGATTTTTTTACAGATATAATAAAAGAAGAAAACCCCTCTCACTTATTAATAGTGGACTGTGCAATAATGGAAAAAAACCCCGGAGATGTTGAAATAATAGAAGAATATCGAATAAAAAACTTCAACCTATCCACTCACACCCTCCCAATAAACGTTATAATCAAATATATAAAAAAATTTATTGATGTAAAAGTTATAATTCTTGGAATTCAGCCAAAAATAGTGGATTTTTGCCCAATGTCCAGTGAAGTTGAAGAAACAGGTAAAAACCTCACAGAAATCCTTATCAAAATAATAGATAAACTAAACCTAACTGGTGTCAACCATGATCATAAAGATAAAAGTTAAAGGGATAGTTCAAGGAGTAGGTTTTCGTCCATTCGTTTATAGAATTGCTAAAAAAAATCAACTCACTGGCTATGTAAAAAATATGGGAAACTACGTTGAGATAGTAGTTGAAGGGAAAGAAGAAGATATTAAAAATTTTATCAACGAACTAAAAAACAAAAAACCACCACTATCAAAAATAGACGAACTTACAATAGAAAAACTCCATCAAAGTAGAAAAACATTTGAAAACTTTAAAATCATTAAAAGTGAGACGAACGAAGAAGAAGAGGAAGGAACAATCCCTGCAGATGTTGCCATTTGCGAAGATTGCTTAAAAGAAATGTTCGATAAAAAAGACAGAAGATACAGATACCCATTTATTGCATGCACGAATTGCGGAGCACGATTTACAATAGTAGAAAAACTTCCCTACGATAGAGAAAACACGTCAATGAAGGACTTTCCACTCTGCAATGCCTGCCTAAAAGAATACGAAGATCCAATGGATAGAAGATTTCATGCCCAAGCAACTTGCTGTCCAGCATGCGGACCATACGTATACCTAACCGATGGAAAAGAGATAATCGCAGAAAAAGACGATGCAGTTAAAGAGGCGGTTAAACTACTTGAAGAAGGAAACATACTTGCAATAAAAGGTATTGGCGGAACACACCTCACTTGTAAAGTTGGAGATGATGAAACTGTCTTAGAACTAAGAAAAAGATTGGGAAGAGAGAGCCAACCATTTGCAGTTATGAGTAAAATAGAACATATCAAAAAATTTGCAGAACTTGAGGAGGATGAAAAAAAGGCACTAACCTCACCAAGAAGGCCAATAGTGGTTTTAAATAAAAATCAGAACTACGATAACTACTTCTCAAAATACGTATCAAACTTAGACACAATCGGAGTAATGCTTCCATATAGTGGGCTGCACTACCTCCTGTTTGATAACGAAATTGCATATGTAATGACCTCAGCAAACCTACCCGGGCTTCCAATGGTAAAAGACAACGATCAAATCCTAAAAAAACTTAACAACATTGCTGACTACTTTCTCCTACACAATCGAAGAATCGTAAACAGATGCGATGATAGCGTAGTTAAAAAAGTAGGGGATAATATAGTTTTCTTACGAAGATCGAGAGGGTATGCTCCAGAACCCATAAAGATCAATCTTGAAAATGAAAATACAAAAAATATACTCTGCGTTGGGGCTGAGTTAAATTCAACTGCCTGCCTCGTCAAAAAAAACAAACTATACTTAACCCAACATATAGGAAACACATCAAAGTATGAAACATTCAATTATTTAAAAGAGGCAATAAACAGTATCCTAAAACTAACAAATACAAACAAGATCGATGCAATTGTTTGCGATCTTCATCCCCACTACAACTCAACAAAATTAGCAGAAGAACTCTCAAAATCCCAAAACATAGATCTGATCAAAATACAACACCACTTCGCTCACGCATATGGGTTATTAGGAGACAACAACTTTTTTGAAGATGCAGTTATATTGGCAATGGATGGTGTAGGGTATGGATTAGATGGAAACATTTGGGGAGGAGAAGTTATATTATTCAAAAATGGAAAAATGGAGAGGATAGGTCATTTAGAAGAGCAATACCAATTAGGTGGGGACTTAGCTACAAAATATCCTTTAAGAATGCTACTCTCAATACTCTATAAAGCAATTGGAGACGATGCCTTTGAATATATAAAAACATACAACTTCTTTTCTGAAAAAGAACTAAATATACTTAAATTTCAAATAAAGAAAAAAATAAACTGTCCAAAAACCACATCAACAGGGAGGGTTTTAGATGCAATCTCCGCGCTACTAAACATCTGCCTAAAAAAAACCTACGATGGAGAACCAAGCATAAGATTAGAACCCCTCGCAACCCAATACAAAAAAAACATGACAGGAGAAATAGAAACAATCCCTCCAAAAATAAAAAATAATATCTTAAATACCACATATCTAATAAAAAAATCTTATGAAATGCTACTAAACGGAGAAAATAAAGAAAAAATAGCATATCTCGCTCACATATACATAGCCGAAGGAATGTTCAAAATTGCAGAAAAAATAGCGAAAAAATATGGTATAGAGAGCATAGGTATAACAGGAGGTGTTGCATACAACAGAATAATAACCGAACACATAATAAAAAATGCAAAAAAAGAAGGGTATAATTTTTTACAGCATAAAAGAGTTCCAAGCGGAGACGGAGGAATTAGCTTTGGACAGGGAATATCTTATCTATTAACCCAGCTATTCAATGAGGGATAAAATGTACATAACAACCCCAAGATACACCATAATAGAAGACAACGCCATAGAAAAAATAGAAACAGTCCTTAACAAACTCAATTTAAAAAATCCAATAATTATAACTGGAAAAACTACAAAAAAATACTGCAAATTCAACTACGATATTGAATACTACAACGAAATACTAACCAACAATAAAATAGAACAAAAAAAATACTCAAACTACGACTGCGTAATTGGAGTGGGAGGAGGAAAAGCCATTGATGTAGGGAAATACCTCTCATACATATTAAAAGTTCCATTTATAAGTGTTCCAACCACCGCATCAAACGACGGTATCGCATCTCCAATAATATCAATAAAACAGCCCTCTTTTATGGCAGAGGCACCAATGGCAATAATCGCAGACACTCGAATAATAAAAAAATCTCCAAAAAGATTATTAAGTGCAGGGATGGGAGATATTGTTTCAAACATAACCGCAGTTTTGGATTGGAAACTTGCACATAAAGAAAAAGGGGAAAAATACAGTGAAAGCTCAGCCATATTTTCAAAAACAATAGCAAAAGAACTAATTACCTATGTAATAAATTCAGATCTCAGCGATTATGCAAACAAACTCGTTAAAGCATTAGTGGGAAGTGGAATAGCAATAGCAATTGCAAACTCTTCAAGACCCGCATCAGGAAGCGAACATCTCTTCTCTCATGCAATAGATAAACTAAAAGAAGAATATAATCTGAATATAAAATCATTACACGGAGAACAATGTGGAGTAGGAACAATAATAATGAGCCACCTACACGAAAAAGAGAACAAAAACCTAACAGGAACCTGCCAAATAATAAAACAAGCACTAAAAAAAGTTAAAGCCCCTACAACTGCAAAAGAGCTTAAAATAGATGAAGACATTATAATAGAAGCACTTACAATTGCACACAAAATAAGAAACCGATGGACAATTCTAAGAAACGGAATAGATAGGAAAACTGCAATAGAAATATTAGAAGAAACCGAAGTGATTTAATAATAATCTAACTTAAATCGAACTTTAAAAATTTGATTATCTTGATAATGCCAAAATAACCTCCAAAAGGATCAAAGCAACAATAGAACCCTCTAAAATAAATCCATAAAACTCAGTTAAAAACTGTCTAACCATCATATATATCTCACTGATCATTTCCATCTTCTTTTCAACCCTCTTAATCCACTCAGAAACATAGAAAATCTCACACAAACGCTCATACAACTCAGCATAATACCTATCTCCATACAACATAAGAACATTCTCAATACTATCAAAATACGAAATATAACTTATTCTCTGTAAATACAAATCCTTAGAAAGCTTTTTTAACTTAAAATAACCCAATTTTTCCCAGTGTAATTTTGTAAGATACTGAATTGCCTCACTCAACATAACATCAAAAACCCTCAAATTCAAAACCCTAATACACGCAAGCTCAATAATATCCACTTCCTCCCAAAAATCTTCATTTTTATCCAAAATAATACCATTATCCCAATCCAAAATTATTAAATCCTTAGTAGAATACTTAATCTTCCCCTCCAACACCTCGTCAAAATACTCCTCAGGAACATCCTCATACTGATCCCTTAACAACTTAGCCAAAACATCCTTATTTTCCCTAATAAACAAATCAGGATCAGAATAATCACTAAAACAGTATAAAGTATAACTCTCCAAAAACCGATCTGCTTCATACTCCTTAAGATACTTTAAAGCATCTTCAAATAAACTCTCCTTAATTTCAAACAACTCAACAACCGACTTATCCTTAAAATCTCTAACGATCTCTACAATAATATTCCTCTCATAAACCTTTATATCAACTTCCTTATTCTCCTCAGTGATCCTCTCAATCAACGAATACGTCGGTAAAAACTCTTCATAACTACAAATACGCTTCACTCTTGGCCTCATCATTTGTTCGGAATAAATACTTTCTTTTAAATAACCAACAACAATTTGAACAATTTTACCACTTAAAGCACCACTCATCTTCCCCCAAATTTAAACTTTCAGAACGAACGATAATTAAAACAAAATAAAAATAAAAAAATAAAATATGGCGGTATGGGGGCTATAGCCCGCCTTCTGTAATTTCGGTGGCATTCGGCTAAGCACCATCCGGCTTGCACCCCCGGCAGAGGAGACGCCCGTTTCACCGACTCTTCGGGAGTTCTCAACCTTTACAAGGTATCATCGTCATCTCTCCCGAAGCCGTGTCGTTTCTGTTGCGTCTCCCGCCCCTTCTCAGGGGACACTGCCGATAAACGGGGTGGGCGGAACTTCCTCCCCTTAAAAAGGGGACAGCCACCAGCCCCCTTACCGCCAATTAAATTAAATCTTTGAATATATTTGAAAATAATAAAAAGTGGCCGGCGGCGTCGCCCCTTTCCCGCCAGAAGGCAGTACTCGGGGCATCGCTGGGGGACTTAACTTCCGAGTTCGGGATGG
>JAADDS010000046.1 GCA_013153845.1 Methanococci archaeon
TAGTTGTTAATGGTCGTAGGTAGTGATGTGTTTAGTGTTTTTAAAGCATCTCCATGCAAGTAAAAGGTTTTTTGAACTGATGGAGGATATGGAGTTGATGTTTTAAATGTTACCTCTCCAAATATTGAGGGGCTATTTATATTTACAAATTTTAAAGTGGTTGTATCAATCTCTCCTAATGGAGCTGTTGAAGGAATCGTCTTTGAGACGGTTAAGTTTATCTCACCAGTTGGCACATAAATATCTGGCAGATTGTTTGCATTTGTGTCATAGTTTGGATTTATATAATCCCAAATTCCATCTCCATTGGTATCTTCAGCTATTAAAATGGAGTTGTTATATATCTTTGTCATCCATCCCTTTGTTGAGTTGGTTATGTTAATATCAAACCTTCCCCCATTTCCAAAGTTATATAAGGTTATGTTGTAAAATATCTCTTCTCCAGCATTTCCTGTTTTTTCCTGATATTTTGGCTGGATTGAAAATGAGGTTATATAGATTATAATGCTCTTTTCATCGTTTGATGTATTTTGATCCTTTGGAAGGTTTGTCTTTACTGTTATGTTGTATGCTCCATAAGGCATATTTGAAATGTTTATTGGAAATAGAACATCCTTCTCCTCATTATAAGGAACTGAGAGATTTATTAACGTTGAGTTTGTATATTCATAAGTTCCATTAATTTGAGTTATGTTGATAGATACATTTAGGTTGTATGCATCTACCAAACCATACAAAGCAATTGTTGAATTTACATATATAATTTGAGTGATATTTGGATTAAAACTATCTTCATTGTTTGGGCTATTGATGCTTTTAACTCCAGCATCATATAGTTGGCTTAATCCCATGTTTATTTCATTCATCATGTCTGTGTAGTTATAACCCAATCCCCAAATTATTGGCACTATCCAAATATCATTTTGTTTTATATTAGATGTTCTCCATTCTAAGGCAGTTGCGGCATCTCCCGGATAGTATGAGGCATTATTTAAACTGCCTCTGTAAATATCTCCCCACATTCCATATACGTCATCATAAAACCACGAATAAATCCCAGTATATGTTATATCAGTATAATAATTAACATCATGGGCAGAACTGTTTAAAATGGACTTAAATCCTCCATATCTTATATTGGTGGTTGTGATCGATGAGTTATCGTGTCCATACACTATGTCATCAGTTTGATTATAGTAACATTCATCATCTGAATAATTTCCATTGAAATTCCAATCACATCCCTGAAAAAATCTTACATTTGAGATATTTCCAGCAACTGGTTTTATATAATAGATTGTAGCAAACCATTTATTATTTCCTCTAATGATTATTTTTTGAGTTATATTTACTTCTCCCCCTTCAGTTTTCATTTTTGTTAATATTGCACTTTCCAAAACACCATTTGGTACCGTATTTAAATAGATGTAGGTTGAATTTATCTGAGTTATGTTTCCATCAGCTCCAAGAGTTGAATATCTCGATATAAAGTTCCTCCAATAATAATATTCATTTCCATATTGATAACTAACTCCATTTAAAGTAAAGTTTATAGCAAACTTTGTTCCAGCGTCAATATCTATATTATTTCCAAAACCGTTATCTTCTGTTCTTCCTAAATGATCGTTACTTGCGTTATCTGTTCCATTGTATGGAAATTCAATTGCTGAGATCTGTCCAGCACCTGCATAACTTCCATTATATGCCACTTCAACAGCAATTGAATTATTTGGGACTGGAGGGATTAATGATATGTCATATCCATAAATAGGATCGTCATAGAAGTATAGTGTGTTATTTTCAACATACCACCTTACCTCTCCAATAACCTCCCCTGTCAATCGGTTTATTGAAATATTATTATTTATTACTCTTCCATCATCCCCAATAATTTCTTTAACTCTATAACCTTTTGGAATCTTACAACTGAATCTATACCAAACTCCTTCTACTTTATTATTAACCTCAACTCTAATCTTGTTGTTGCTTATTTTTTTCACTATTTCAGTTGTATTTAAAATATTTTCAGAGAGGTTGTATTTTTTTAAAGTTTTTTCATCTGCTTTAAGTTTAATTTCTACAACACTAAAATTATGCAGACCCATTATTTTTGAGATTTTATATTTCTTTTTATTTTTATATTCTCTCAATAGTTTTTTTAGCTCCTTCTCATTGCCCTCAAGTTTTATAATTATCTCTTTATTCACTGGATCGTAAGCGATTAACTTTTTGATCTCTTCTTTATTTTTGAGTTTAACTTTTATCTTCTCTTTTGCATTTCCACAAACTAAAATTATTTTTTTAACTTTTTCTGGTTTTGAGATGTTTAATTTTGCTATTAAGTAGTTCAATGGAATCTCAAAGGTTGCATTTATCAGAGAGATGTTTATTTCCTTTTTCTCTACAATGCAGGTTATAAACTTTGGCTCTTTAACATAATATGAAACATTCCCAACGATAACCCTATTGTCTATCACTTCTGCGTTGATCTTATAGTAATCCACTGCAAATTTTTTCTTAATTCCATCAATAACTGCTGTATAATTCCCCAAAATTACGTCTTTATTTAATTTTTTGTATAATATGTAATATTGTCCTTTTTTCTTAATTTTTAAGGTAATTATTTTATTATTGGGGGCTATAATATAAGCAGTGTTTGGCTTAAAGTTCGTTTTTATAATAATTTTTTCTGAGGGGAAGTAAATATCGTTCATAATGATGGTTTTATTTGTTTTATTTGTTGTATTTTCTTTTGCTGTGTAATTTAAAAAGATTGTTTTATTTAGAGTTTCATTTTTAAATTTTGCATAAATAACGATTGTTTTATTCAAAATTAGAGGATATACTAAATATTCTTCTTTTTTTGTCTTTTTTATCTTAACTTTAATATTGAGGTCTAAATATTTTGCATAGGGCTTTCCATTCGTTTTAACGATTAATTTAAAATTGCTGTATGAGATATTTAGGTAATGGGATTCCTCTTTTTTTGTAGTTATCTTATTTTCTTCCTTTTCTGATTTTGTATAATTTAAAATAACTGTTTTATGGATTATCTTATCATTAAATTTTGCATAAATTTCCATTGGAATATTTAAAACTACTGGAGAGATTATATATTCATTATTGGCTATCTTAATAAACTTTAAAGGCGTTTTATTTACAAATCCAAAGATCTCTCCATTAGTTTTTACTATAACTTTATATCCCTTAACAGTGATATTTAAATAATAACTACTTTTTTCCCTGCTTATATTGGTTATGTTGGTAGTTATATTTTTGAGAGTAGGTGTCTTACTCTCATTTTGTAAAGTTTTATTGATGGTTATGGAAATATTGGAGATGTTTGAAATATTTGAACTGCCACTAAGATTAACTGATTTATTTAACTCCAATAATGAAGAGTTATTCAACGAGGAATTTAATTTAAAGTTGTCACTGTTATTTGTTGATATGTTAATCCCTAAATCAATATTTGACAGCAATAAAATAGTCAATACAAATATTGAAATATTCTTTAAATAGGATTTCATACTATCCCATTAAATTTTTATTACTGTCCAAAAGTAAAGTAATGTAGAAGTAGTATATAAAATTTATAGAACAAATATTAGACAACTATTGGGATGATTTACTGTTATTTTCTCTTTTTTCATTATTTTCTTTATCTTTTCTCCTCAACTCAGTATAGGCGAATATTATTATCAATATACACAATATACTTAACCAAAATACTACGTATCCATGAACTGGAAGCTTTGGTAATGGTAATATTGAAAACTCAGCATTTATAATAAGTAATGTCTTTTTAGGGATTTGGAAATCATCCTCATCTGGCTCTTGGTAGGTTAGGTGATAGGGGGAGATAAAGTTTATATGAAAATGCTTTATATTCAAATCTCCTCCAATAGGAATTGAAACCGTCTTAAATAATATCCCATTATCGACAATATCGGCATCATATTCGATTATCAGCGTTATATTTTTTCCTCCGTCAATTGGCTCCCATATTTGATAAGTTATAACTGAATACGTATCTTTATATGACACAGATACATTCATTGGATATTTTTTACCTCCAATTATATAATAGCCCTTTAAATTCTCAATCTTTACTGGCTTGTTTTCTTTTGTAAATGGTATTGGAATGATAAGTATTTTCTTTGCCTCTTCTTTCTGTAATCTCAACTCCCCAATTCCCGGAACAAGAGGATACTTAACAAGATTTTTTATGGTTATAATATTTGTTATGTGTGCAGGATTTTTTGTTAAATCAACGGTCATATTGTAGTTTGTTATTTCCTCAACATCTGCAAAAGTTGGTGTTATAAATGCAAGGAAAATAAAGAATAACACAAATCTCTTCATTATTATCCCCCAAATTTATTTATTATTTCTTATTCCTCTTGTTAATACGCTTAATCCAAAGATAACATCTATCAGCATTAGAAATGTTTCAAAGTTGTTTTCTATTGCTCCAGTTACTGTTGTTATTTTTGGTGATGTTGTTGGTAGTAGTGAGTTTGTAGGGTCGATACCAACA